>CAKZLX010000602.1 GCA_937127265.1 uncultured Pseudomonadota bacterium | reverse complement strand
ATAAAACCCCACTGAATCGAAAGATCATCTGGTTGCCACCACGAGCGGTATAGACTCGATGACGACGAACGGGTACTGTTGACCAATCTCTGGGTTGATTGATCAGTGCTTGAATCCGTTCTTTGTTGCGTTGACGACGGGCACGTTTGTATTTGGCAGTGCGTTTACGAGCCATGGTGACCTCCTGTAGATAGAAAAAACCAGAAAAGCACCCCAGTGGAGTGCCTTCAAATGAAATGCTTGTGTTGTTCAGTCCCTATACGAATCTCAAAATTTTAGGTCAATATAGGGAAGAACTTTTTTCTGTCAGAAATGCCAATCAGTGGTTGGTCGGTAGATTGGAGAGTATTGACCAATTTCACCATCCTGACACTTCCTATACGATTGAGAGGAAAAAGTGTTGTTTAGTTTTTAGCGCATTTTAAATTTAAAAAGTAAAAGTAACCTTTAAGGTCAATTATCAACAATAAACCATCTGGGCTTCAAAAGACATAACAAATGGCTTATCAAAAGCAGATCCCCTACATTCTATATACGGATTTGCTCAACGCCAATACCATCTATCTGTATCTTTATGAATCTACAGTCTCTAAAAATGGACTTTGTAGAGAGATACTTTCCGAACAGAAAAAGATCCCTACCTCAATGCAGGGACAATCCAAAGTAGTACTGCCCCACATAAAAGCCATCGGCTGGCAAATCAGTTACCGCAAGTTCAGTCCCTTGTGGTATATCGTGACTATTGGGGTCAAAGGTGGTCACCCCGTTTTCGTCAATCGGATAGGCCAATCCTTGGTTGATTGGGAAATAAGCACGCTCACCATCCGTAAAAGCCGTAGTCGAAGCAATACCAGTAAATACCGAATTCTGAATGCTATTCCAATCGGTGTAATACTGTTCGTGTTCCATCGACTGTTGTAAATCAGGAGTCAAGGTACCGTAACCAAAACCGGGACGATCGATCATCAAGGCATCCAAGATACCTCTGGCATCGGTGGTGAGTGCATCGCAAGAACCACTGGTAGTCGGAGAAGACAAAGCCACAAACCCGTACCAGCCTTCCATATCGACCCCGTTAAACCAATCTGGAACCAATCCATCGTCGTATTCAGTATCTGGTGCGGTATTGGAGCCATCGGTCATCCAATCAACAGAACAATAATCGCCAGAGATGGTGTCATACAAAATAATTCGAAAGAGTCCATCTGTTTCCTCACCAGTCGCCAAGGTCACCGTGCTCAGTTCGCCATCAATATAGGCATTGTGAAAATAGAACAATAAGGCATCGGGGTTCAGTGTTCCTGTGTCTTGACCAGTGTCGCCGGTACTTCCCTCGGAACTTCCACTGTCACCACCATCCGAACCCGTATCAGATCCCGTAGATCCACCGGAACCCGTAGAGCCACCGCCATCTCCCTCGGTCAGTTCAGTAGCCGGTTCACTAGACGGTTCCTCTTGAAAAGTATCGGCTTCTTTGCTTTCTTCACCACACCCAATCAACATCCACAACATACTGACTATCATCATCGCTCCTAAATTTGGTTTCTATGTAAACGTAACGGAATCACCTATCCAGACCATACGCTCCATCGTTAAGACCAAAAATCACGCAACCACAAGGCAGACTGTTTGGGAATCCGTTGTTGGGTATCAAAATCCACCCAAACCAGACCAAATCGTTGTTCGTATCCCTCGGCCCACTCAAAATTGTCGAGCAAAGACCAAGCAAAGTACCCCGTCAGCGTAGCCCCTTTGGCAATCGCACTGGCACAAGCCGACAAGTGTTGTTCAAAGTAAGCCTGTCGCTCAACATCAGCCACCACACCATTTGCATCGGGCGCAGTGGGATAACTGGCACCGTTTTCGGTTACCACAATCGCCTTGGCACCATAGTCATTGGTCAAACGCAACAACAGTCGTTCCAAACTGGGAGCGTGAACTTCCCAGTTGAAAGCCGTACGGGGACCATCATCAAATACTGTTCGTTCCCAGTTCTCTTCCTCGGAAACTTTGTCCGAGCGAATCACCGCCCGTGAATAATAGTTGATACCCAGAAAGTCTGTTTCCACAGCAATGGTCTCCATATCACCCTCTTCAATCCAAGTAGCATGATCAACAAAGTCACCGCGTTCCGTGTACTCTTGGACCATATCCGCAGGGTAATCTCGACCAAAAATGGGATCCAGATACCAGCGATTAAAGAAACCATCAAAAGAACGATTGGCTTCAATGTCCCAAGGGCTTTCCGAGGCTGGTTCAGATGGACAAAGGTTCAAGGTGATTCCAACCTTGGCATCGGAAACATGACGACGAATCACCGGCACTGCTGCCCCGTGTGCCAACAAGACGTGGTGGGCTGCCAACAGCGAATGACGTATCGATTTCAAACCGGGTGCATGCTCACCCACACCATAGCCCAAGTGACAAATCACCCAAGGCTCATTGATGGTAATCCAATGTTTGACCCGATCCCCCAATCGCTTGGCAACAATCTCGGTGTAATGAACAAAACGCTCCACAATCCGACGGTTCAACCAACCACCTTCATCTTGCAATGCTTGCGGGAGATCCCAGTGGTATAGGGTAACCCAAGGTTCAATACCAGCCTCCAACAGGGCATCGACCAACCGATCGTAAAATGCCAAACCGGCTTCCACAGGCTCTGTTTCACTACCGGAGGGTAAAATACGAGGCCAAGCAATCGAAAAACGATAGGCTTTGACCCCCAATGATTTCATCAAAGCAATGTCTTCTGCAAAACGATTGTAGTGGTCACAGGCAATCTCTCCGTGGTCACCATTTTTGACTTTGCCTTCGGTGGCACAAAAGCGATCCCAAATCGATTCGCCTCGTCCGTCGACAAAAGTTGAGCCTTCGATTTGAAAAGAGGATGTGGCGACACCCCAAGTAAAACCGGTGGGAAATTGGGAAAGGTGTGGTGTTGTCATGAGACCTCCAATAGGTGACTGGCTTTCAATAAACGTTTGGTGTAAGCATGTTTTGGATCGGCAAAAATCGATGCGGTGGGGCCGGATTCTACCACCTTCCCCTGTTCTAAAACCACCACATCTTCGGTCAACGCTCTGGCAACACCCATGTCGTGGGTGATGATCAACAATGCCATCTGGTGGGTTTGTTGCAATTGACGCAAGATGTCTAAGATGTCTGCTCGCAAGGTTACATCGAGCATGGAAGTTGGTTCATCAGCGATCAGCAATTGGGGCTTGGTCAACACTGCCCTAGCGATACTGACCCGTTGGCGTTGCCCCCCAGAGAGTTCATGAGGAAATTTAGGCAATGTGGCTTGGGCATCCAGTCCGACTTGTTCTAAAACCGCTAACATTTCAGCTTCTGAAACCCCTTCTGGCAACACATGCTCGAGGTGTTGTCGAACAGTCCGGGTAGCATTCAAAGCATCAAAGGGATTTTGAAAAATCATCTGCACTGGAGAGGGTGAACGACGACGCCACCAAGAGGCCGATGTGGCTTGAATACCCTCAACTTGTCCACCGGTGATGGTGGTTAGGCCTGCCAACATCTTGCCAATGGTTGACTTTCCAGAGCCAGAACCTCCCACCAAAGCAATCGAACCACGTTGATGAATGGTAAAAGAAGCACCTTTGACCGCCTGAAAGGGCTCTCCCCATAAGCCAGTATAGGTTTTCTGCAAAGAGGATACCGAAGCGATGGTTTGTTCTCGATTGGAGGAGATCGGATTTCCGGCTACCTGTTGGTCGATCAACAACTGTTGGGTATAAGGGTGTGTGGCTTGTGGAAGATTTTCGGTGGTTTGCGATTCAACCAAGACACCGTCTTTCATGATGACCACTCGATCGACAAATTGCCGCACCAAAGACAAATCATGACTAATAAACAGTGCTGAAAAGCCCAACTTTTGTTGCAAATCTCGCAAGCAGTCCACAATTTCTTGCTCCACCAACACGTCGAGAGCCGTGGTCGGTTCGTCAAAAAGCAACATCTTTGGCTTAAACAACAAGGCTAGGGCAATCACCACCCGTTGTCTCATCCCACCAGAGAGTTCATGAGGGTACTGGGTGAGTACGGTTTGGGGCAAGTCCATCCAGTTCAACAGTTCTCCAATCCAAGAGTCAGTATCACCGGCTAACAATCCAGGATGGGCATCAATCGTATCCTGGAAGTGTGAGGCAATCGTTTGTACAGGATTGAGAGAGGTCAAAGCCGATTGTACTACCAAAGCCATGTCTCGCCAACGCATCTCTTTGCCTTCGGTTTCTGTCAGTTCCAGCAGATTTTGTCCGTCAAAAAGAACTGTGCCATTTCGGATGACCGCTGGTGGTGGCAAGGAACGCAACACACTTTGTAAAATGGTGGACTTTCCACAGCCAGACTCTCCAACCAAGCCCACAATCTCTGATGCAACGATATCAAAGGATACTTCTTTGACCGCCACCGTTTCTGTGGTTTCCGAAACAAAGGCCACCGTTAAATCTTGAATCGACAACAATGCCTCAGTGGGCTGGACTTGGTGAGATGTATGAGGTTGATACGGCGTAAAACTTTCAGAAGCATCGGTTCCAACCTCATTACGCCAACGTCGAGTGGACAACAAACGTGGGTTGGTGATTTCGTCCATCCCAAAAGAAATCAGGGTCAAAGCAAACCCCAAAACAGCAATACAAATCCCTGTGGGCACAAAGGTCCACCACGAACCGGTCAACAAGGCCGCATCATTACTGGCCCAATACAAATTGGTACCCCAAGTGACTTTACCGATGTCTCCCAGTCCCAAAAACTCCAGTCCAACCTGTGCCCCAATCGCATAAATGGTGGCGCCAATGAAGGCCGATAATAGCAAAGAGGCCATCGTCGGCAGAATCTCGGTCACTAACACCAGCAGATGAGAACGTCCCAACAATTGGGCAGCAAGAACAAACTCTCGTTCACGCATTGTCGACACTTGCGCCCGAATGACCCGTGCATTCCAAGCCCAGCCCGTCAAACCCAATACCACCACCAAAGTCACTGGTCCCGGTGGTAACCAAGCGGCGATCACCACCATCAAAGGCAGACCCGGCAACAACAAAAAGACGTTGATCAGCAAGGAGAGCATTGAGTCCACCCAGCCACCAAAGTACCCTGCCAAACCACCGATCACCGAACCCAAGGCAATCACCAAGGCTCCTGCCGAAAATCCCACCAATAGGGTCGGAAGCGCACCATGTACAGTTTGCGCCATCACCGACTGCCCTTGTCCTGTGGTACCAAACCAAAATTGAGCACTGGGAGCTTCTAGGGGTACGCCAACATAGTCCAAGGGATCACCGACCACCAATCGACCAAATACGGCCACCAAGAAATACAACCCCACCAGTATGATGCCACTTCGAGATTTTGGATTATCCCACAATGCTGAAAACAACGAGTTAGTCACTGGACACCATCCTCGGATCGAGCCACAAGGACAGGATGTCAACGCAAAAATTGGCAAAGAGAACCGCAAAGGTAATGCTCAGAAAAATACCCTGCATCAGGGGAAAGTCCTGTCCGTTGACTGCTTGAATCAACAAATACCCCTGCCCCGGATATCCAAAGACCATCTCGGTCAACAAAGCCCCACTGAGGACAAAACCCAAAGCCATCCCAAAACCAGTAACGTTGGGTATCAGGGCGTTACGAACGGCATATCGCCACCACACTTGCTTGTCGGAAAGTCCACGGATGTGTGCATAATAGACAAACTCAGAGCCCAAGGTAGAGACGGTGACATTGCGCATCGACAACATCCAACCACCGATACTGGCAATCACCATGGTCAAGGCGGGTAAAAATGCATGGGTTATCGCCGAGGTAATGAAGGGTAGACTAAAACCAGGTTCTACACCACTGGCATAGGCGTGACGGGTTGGAAACCACCCCAAAGAAAAGCCAAACACCGACAGAAACAGCATTGCCATCCAAAAGTAGGGAAAGGCACCAATCAAGGAGAACAACGGTGGTAAAATGGTGTCTAATTTCCCTTCGCGCCGCCAAGCCAGCCAAGCCCCCAAGGCCGTACCGCCCACAAAAGAAATCACCAACGAGGTCCCCGCCAGAAAGGTGGTCCACAACAAACCTTCTAGCATAATACTGCTGACCGGCATGGGAAAATAGACCAAGGACTGTCCCAAGTCTCCTTGCAACAGAGCCCCCCAATACTCAAAATACTGTTGCCACAACGGTGCTTCCGATAAGCCAAACGCCTGCTTCATCGCTTCCAGAGCCTCTGGGTCTAGTTTACCTTTGAAACGGGCGAACATCACACTGGCAGGGTCACCGGGCATCAACCGTGGAATAAAGAAATTGGCGGTCACCGCTACTAACCCAGCCAAACCATAAAACCCCAATCGTTGAAAAATAAACCGAATCATCGAACAACCTCCAAACGGGTCATCACCAATAATGTTTCGGGGACATTGTTGGGAGATAGACGAGCATAGGGATTGTCTTTAGATGGAAAACCTTGGATACGCGAACTGTTAAACTCTCCCCACGATGGATTGAGAAACAAGGGAATGGCTGGGACTTCTTCTACAAAGTAGCGTTGTAAAGTTTGACCGATTTTCAACTGTTTAGCGGGATCGGCAGTTTGTTCAAAGGCGTCCACCAAGGCATCGGCGTTGGGGTGGGCATATCGATGCCAGTTTACCGAAGCAGTTTCACCAACTGGCTGAACAGCTCGTGCTGACAACATGCTTTCATAAAAGCCAATCGGATGGGGTCCATCTTCGGACCAGCCCAAAGAAACATCGAACTCGCCTTGTTGTAAGCGTTGAAACCAAGAGCCAAAGTCTTGGTTGAGCACACTGGCTTCAATCCCAACCTCTTCCAAAGAACGAGAGACCACTTGGGCAGCACGTACCCAATCTGACCAACCCGACACCACTGAGACTTGTACGGTCAGTGGTTTACCATTCTTTTGACGAACACCATCCACCAAGGTCCAGCCAGCTTGATCGAGTAATTTCCCTGCTTGTTCAGGGTTGTACGCTGCCCACTTTGTTCGTTCATTCCAGTCTGCCATTCGCCATTTTGCATAGGCATCAGACAAACCACTTTCATCAGCCGGTGGTACGTAATCGTGTAGGGCCACTTTCACCAACAACTCTCGATCAATGCTCATCGAAATCGCCTGTCGTACCCGTTTATCATCAAATGGTGCGCGGGTATGATTGGGATAGAGCAGTACACTGGCACCCCGAGTTGGAAACCAATAGTGATGATGCTCGGGGTCTCTTCCCACAAAAATGCGTTCAATCGCCGGTAGAAAATTACCCGCCCAGTCGACCTCACCCTGCAACAGTGCCAAGGTGGCTTGTTCATTGGATGGTAGTGCGGGAAATTCCATGCCTTGAATACCCAACTCCTGCCAGTAATAGGGGTTCTTTTCTAAACGCCAAGATTGAGAGGTGAAATGGGTTACTTCGGTAAAGGGGCCTGTTCCCACAGGGTTTGGATTGGGGAAAGAGCTGGGTTCCTCGATATCCTTCCAAATGTGTTGGGGGACAATCGGTTGATGGGCGATACGCTCCAAACCACTAAAACAAGGCTTCTGAAAGACAAAACGAACCACCTGCCCTTCGGTTTCAATCCGTTCCAAATCCGTCCACAATCCACGACCATCTAAACCTGCAGTATCCCGAAGCAATTCAAAAGTGAACTGTACATCATCAGCCGCAAAGGGTTGACCATCAGACCACAGTACGCCCTCACGCAAAGTCAGTTCAAGAACCGTAGCCTCTGAATTAAAAGCATAAGTGGTTGCTAGCCAAGGAACATAGGTCTGCTCCATCGGGTTGTAAATCAACATCGGCTCATAAATCCCCGCACTGGTCGGCCAACGGGCGGAACCATTGAGCAACAGGGGATTAAAAATACGTTGCCAAGAGACCTGTTGTTCTTGTGACACCACCACGATGTCATCGGGAACAGTACTGGTTGTTTGACATCCAAGCCACAGTGACCAGAGAGAGATCATTGTACTCTCTCGTAGAAACGAACGTAATCAACCAGCATGCTCACTGGAAACTGGGTCTCGTCGGTAGGATTATCCAAATAATTGCCACCCACCGCCACATTCAACAGCAAGAAATATTGATCGTCAAAGACCCAAGGCATCCCGCCTGTTTCGCCTGAACGTGCAGTGAAATAGAGTTGGTCATCGACATACCAAGCAATGTGTTCTGGATCGATGTCCACTCGAAAAACGTGAAAATCATCGACAAAGGATTGGTCGCTGGTCAAAGAACCACCAATGCTCTCACCACCAGAATACCCCGGTCCGTGAATGGTTCCATGGACTTCATAGGGATTGTCACCCCGCATCTCCAAGATGTCTACTTCACCACAGGTCGGCCACCCCACCGTATCAAAATCAGCCCCCAACATCCAAAATGCCGGCCACACCCCTTGACCTTCTGGCAACTGAATCCGTGCTTCATAGCGACCATATCCACCGGTCCACAATCCTTGGGTTTTAATGCGACCAGAAGTGTACGCATTTCCTTCGTACTCTTCTCGTTGGGCCACAATTTCCAACATTCCCTCACCCGTCAAACGAACGTTGTCAGTGCGATCGGTGTTGTATTCTAACTGACCGTTTCCCCAACCGTTGCCACCCACATCATGGGTCCACACTGTGGGATCTGGAGCGGTATTGGCACTGCCGTCAAACTCATCCGACCACACCAAACGCCAAGTTCCTATATCAGCGGTATCGGTATCAGATACGGTCTGACACCCCAAGAGAAAAGGTACTGCACTGTAAACCCAAAGCATCTTATTCTCCAGTAAAATAAAGGTTGTCTAGCACCACTTGACTACCAGCATCTTCTGCGGATAATCCCGAAGTCAAAATCATAAAAGGCTCAATCACTTGGCTGAGATCCAGACACAAATCCAAATCGTCCAGAGGAATTTCAAGGTGATACCATTCTCCATCTGCCACAAAGCCATGGTCAGATATGGTTTCCCAATTTTGACGGGTGCCTACCCCTGAACAACTGCCTTCACTAGAGGTTTGTCCACCAATACCAATCTCCAGATCTTCCATCACTGAATCTTCTGACTGAACTGAGATGTGCATTGTCTTCCAGACTGACAAATCTTTAGCCACGTTCCAACTGACACCACCACCAAACCAGCCCAAAGCACCGGCAGTGATTTCATCCGCCAAATTTCCCTCCACAGCATCGGTGGTCGGTGATTGAGAAAATGTCGGCGTATCAGTTCCCTCTTGTACCCAAATGTAGAAAAATGATGTTTGTTCATCCACTGGTATTTCAGTTGAGTAACCACCTTCATAAAACATACCCAAACTCAACCGTTCATCTCCTTCTTGATAGGGATTCGGTCCCCAAAAGTCGGGATCAACATCAGAAGCTGTATCCAAACTGGCAACCGAGCTGTTGGGATACTCAATCGGTGCTGGACGACAAGCCAACCAAAACAACCAGACCATCACTGACCTCCCACTGGCTCAATCGACACACTACCATCAGAAGCCACCACTTCTCGCCACCCACTGACATCGGCACCCAACGATACCAAAGCATCATAAGACAAGGGTGCCAGTGGATATGAGGTCACACCATCTGCCAAATAGGATACCGAATCGGGAAAGTGGGTCAACAAGGCCTCATGAGCGGCAACCGCCATTTCCCAAACATAAAAACGTTCGTGGTCATCTACCATATCTTGCAAATAGAGATTGCTAAGGGCGTTGGCAGTGTAGTACTGGTTGTCACCAATCGGTTCTACTGCCAGTTGGGTTGCCCAAACGTAATAAGAGGCTGGTGTATAGCCAAAAGATTCCACATCCCACTTTTGTTCGAACAAGG
>CAKZLX010000601.1 GCA_937127265.1 uncultured Pseudomonadota bacterium | reverse complement strand
GATTCCTTTTTGACCAACCGATAAATGGTGGGCTTCTTCAATCAGCATGAAACGACAAGTACGAGATAGGGGATCAAAAGCCGATTCTGCCAACGCACCCAACTGATACTTACCATCACGATCGGCGAAAGTGGCAAAACAGAAGAAAGTGAGCCAATCTGAACAAGGCTGATTGAAGGCATCTAAAATACGTGGCTTGTCATCGTTACGAGATTGACGTTCCAAAAGCAGATCTGCTTCTTCGCGTCCATCACGTCCAAAGTAGGCGTGTAGTAGATAGACCATTGCCCAAAGGTGACGACCTTCTTCCACGTTAACTTGGAACAAGTTTCTGGCGTCATATAGACTAGGGGCAGTACTGGCTAACCAACGTTGTTGTTCAACCGAGGCCGGCTCAGTATCGGCTTGCGTAACGATTAGACGTTTAAGATTGTTTCGATGTTCCCCCGGTACTTCTTGCCAAACGGGTTTTCCAGCGTCATCACCGGCAGGAATGACACGATCTTCTTCACGATCAGCAAGAAAAATACCCCAACGGTACTCAGGCATGCGAACGTGTCCAAACTGTGCCCATCCATCACGGGTGACACTGGTTGCCGTACGGAGATAGATTTCGTTGTTGGAAAAGATTTGTGGACCGACAGAACGCCACCAATCCAAATAGCGGGGTTGCCATTTTTCCAGTGCACGTTGAAGACGACGATCCGAAGACAAGTCGACATTGTTGGGAATTTGTTCTTGGTAGTTGATACTGCTCATGATTAGGTTCTCCGATAGTCAAAAATGGGTTGTTCTGGTTTTTCATACATGGTGAGCGCCCCACGTTCTCCGACGGCATTCGGACGTTGAAATATCCAATTTTGCCATGCCGACAGGCGACCGTAGATTTTATTTTCCATACACTCTGCACCACCAAAGCGAAGGTTTTGTTCCATGCCTGTCAAGGCGTCGGGTGAGAAGGACAGTCGTTCTTCAATTGCAATCCGAACTTCATCCTCATAATCAATATCGTCCAAAGCATCACTGACCAAACCGCAGTCTAGTGCATCTTCTGCATTGAGTGTTTCGCCAATGTGTGAAAAGGCTTCTTCGATACTGCTTTGATCATTCTGAAAACGGGCTGCGATGCGAGTCCAGCCGTTGGCCATTGGGAAACGACCTTGGTTTGCAGTGGTCAGTTCCACACTATTCTGCTCATCATCATCCAAGAACATGTAGATACGATCGCCCGAGAGAGCCATTTCGAATAATGTTCCCACAAAACAGGAGCCTTCTTCGATGAGAGCGAAAATAGATTTAGACATGTTGTCGAGTTTACGCAGTGTTCTAGCTTGAAATAATTCAATTTCTTTGATGAACCAATCGTTGGGAGCATTGTCTGCAACCCAAGCTTCATGAGTTTTTACATCATCTGCCGACCCTTCTGTTTTAATGATGAGTAAGCCCACAGGAAGATGATTGAAGCGCAGGCGAATCAGTGCATCTTCAAGTTCTCTAAACATCTTGAGGGACCAGGTGTCCACACTACGAACGGGTGTGGCACTACTTGAACGGACTGTAATTGTGGCGATTCGCTCTTCAACAACCACAGTCAGGAATTCATAGTTCCAAGTGGTGTCATCATCTTGACTGGTGATTTCAGGAAGAATCATCGGGGACAAGTCTCCATTTTTGTTAGCAATCGTTCCAGCAATATCTTCGGCTACTTTGGTCATACCATCATCCCACTTTGATTTGGGGAAGGCACCGTCAATCAATTTGTATTTGAGGGCTTTTCGAGAACGGAAACCTTCGGCTTTGGTACAAAATAAATCACTGATGTCACGACGGATTTTTCGTTTGTCGGTCAAGCGCGTCAATCCACCAGTTCCGGGAAGAACACCCAATAGCGGAACTTCTGGGAGGGAGACAGCGGCATTTCCATCATCAATTAAATAGATTTTCTCGCAAGCCAAAGCCAGTTCATACCCACCCCCAGAGGCTGTACCGTTTAAGGCGGCAACCCAGGTTTGACCTGAGTGTTCGGTGGCATCTTCAATACTACAACGGGTTTCATTGGTGTATTTACAGAAGTTGACTTTGAAAGCATGAGGTGAAGTTCCCAACATTGGAATGTTTGCACCAGCACAGAATACTTTGTCGTTTGCACTGGATACCAGAACCACTTTGATTTCGGGATGTTCGAAACGCATGCGCTGAACGATGTCATTGAGTTCGATGTCAACAGCCAAGTCATAGGAACTAGATTTTAACTCGTATCGACCTTCCCACATGGGTTTGTCAATTTGAACGTTCATCATTACATTGGCAACTTCACCGTTGTAACTGACAGTCCAATGAACATATTTTTCAGGGTTGGTTTGAAAGTGAATCGGGGGGTAGTTAAACTCGGCCATGTTGTTACTCCTTAAATATACCTGTTCAATGTAAGGGGATTTTGATTGAAATACTTGCCATAAATGTGCAGTATAGTTCTTGTGTGTATTATACTACTAGGTCGAACCGTAATTACAATGTAATTGCTCATAAACCCAATGCCCACAAACCATATGTTGGTCTACACTTATAATATTTTGTCAAATCAGTTGATTTTCCACATAATAACTATGCTTTCTTTGACTTCCATCCTTTGAGGGCTACAAGAATGCTACACCAAAGGAAATAAAATGCTTCTGTCTACATTAGGTCAACGATTACGGAGTCGTCGTAAAGAACTTCAATACTCTCAAGCGAAAGTCGCTAAACGCTCTGGCGTTTCTCTACGTTTCTTGGCTGATGTGGAAATGGGAAGATCTAACATTTCCATTTTGCGTTTGGCAGAAATATGTGCGGCCTTGCAAATACCTTTGGCCGAACTATTACGGGGTTTGGGTTCAAATGGTGCTCAAATGTTAGCACTGGTCGGAATGCGCGGAGCTGGTAAATCTACGATTGGCCGTGCTTTGGCAGCTGATTTACAGATTACTTTTCTTGAATTGGATCAACTGATTGCTGAAGAAGCCCAAATGCCATTGTCTGAGATTTTCTCGATGGGTGGGATGGCACTTTATCGAGAATATGAGTCCACAACTTTGCAAAAGCTGTTTGAATCCGGAAAGCCAATTATTTTGGCGACTGGGGGTTCCTTGGTTCTCGATGTTCAAAATTGGTCTAGACTGCGTGGATATGCTCGGACGGTTTGGTTGCGGTGTGCTCCCGAAGTCTATTTGGAACGGGTTCGCGAACAGGGTGATTGGCGTCCAATGCAAGGGTATTCCGATGCTTTGGAGGAAGTGAAAACAATTCTTCACGAACGAGAAAAACTCTACGCCCAATCGGATTTGATTGTCGATACCGATAGCAACAATATTCGTGAATCGGTGTTGCAACTCAAAGAGTTTTTCCAATCTGATATCTGATTGAATCGGTAATCAGAATATCGATATTTTCTTGTTGACTCACTACATTGTATAGAAAATCGTTCAATGGTGAGGATGAGATGACAGTCGTTTGGATTACGGGTGGTGGTTCTGGTATCGGAAGAGCACTCGCTTTGGCCTATGCTCAATCAAGTTGTGAAGTGGTCGTGTCGGGTCGCAGAATGGAAGCCTTACTTGAAACACAGCGACTTGGTGGTGCAAACATTCATCCCCTTCGTTGTGACGTGACCAAAAATAATGACCTGCAACAGGCTATCGAGTGGATAGAGGAAAACTTTCGGCGTTTGGATGTGGTGATTGCCAATGCTGGTTATGCACAAAGTGGCCTTTTGGAGAACTTGTCGATGGCTAACTGGAAGCGACAAATGGAAGTCAATCTGTTCGGGTTGGTGGCAACTGTTCAATACTCGTTGCCTTTACTTGAACAATCTGGTGGGCAGGTGGTGTTAATGTCATCGGTAATGGCCTATGTTCGATTTCCAAAGTCCGGTGCCTATGCCGCCTCAAAAGCTGCGGTGACTGCTTTTGGTGAGACCTTACAACTGGAATTACACCACAGTGCGGTCGACTGTACGATTGTCCACCCTGGCTTTATTGAATCTGAGATTGGACAAATAGATGCCAATGGACAATACAATCCTACACTCAAAGATAAACGACCTTCCAAATTGATGTGGAAAGCGGATGATGCGGCGAATGTGATGAAGCGAGCAATTGACAAACGAAAGTCCCATGTCACAATTACTGGGCATGGTAAGATAGGGGAGTGGTTTGCTCGTCACGCACCACGTCTATTGCTGTGGATACAAAGCCGATTTATGGTCTAGGTGGCTGCGAGTGTACTCAACTTGTCCGTCAGTAAGTCGATTGCCCAAGAAGCCTCTTCATTGATGCAGGGTATGTATTCAAAGTGTTCTCCACCCGCTTCTAAAAAGTCAGCTCGAATCTCCATATTGATTTCTTCCAACGTTTCTAAACAATCACTGATAAAAGCAGGGCAGACGACTGCAAGACGTTTGACTCCTTGTTCAACCAAGGTGTGGATGTGATCCGAAGTGTAGGGTTGAATCCAGGGAATATTGCCTAGTCTCGATTGAAACGACACACTGTATTGACAGTCCTCAAGAGAGAGTGCCTTGGCGAGTGCTCGTGAGGTTGCATAGCAATGTGAACGGTAGCAATTGGGGAACTCACTGTCGACACCGGGACAAGAGGATTCTCCACCCTTGCAGACGTAGGTGTTGTTTTCTACGCAGGGCAATTGGCGAATCGGTAATCCATGATAACTCATCAGCAGGTGATCATAGTCTGTTTGGTGTTGCTGCACGGTCTTGGCTAGCGAGGAGATGTAACTTGGGGTGTCAAAAAAGGATTCGATGTTGTGGATCCTCAGGTTTGGAGCTACCTTTTCTTGCATTTCGATGACTTTGTTGATGACCGTTCGGGTAGTGGCACCAGCGTATTGTGGGTAGAGTGGAAGTACCACAATGTCCGTTTCACCAGCTTTGGCTAATGTTGTCAATCCCTGTTCTATACTTGGAGAACCATAGCGCATTGCCATGACCACAGTATGATCATTCAAGGCCTCACGAACATTGTCAACCAATGCCTCAGTGTGGATTAATAGTGGAGAGCCTTCTGGGTACCATATCTTTTGGTAAGCGCGCGCTGACTTGAATGCTCGAAAAGGGGCAATGATCAGGTTGACCAAAATCCATCGTGGAATCGTGGGGATATCAATTACTTCAGGATCGAATAAAAACTCGCGTAAGTAACGTCGGACTGCTGGGGGTTGGGGGTTGTCAGGAGTACCAAGATTGACGATTAAAATACCAGCCATCACTTATCTCCATGAAAATTGTCGTTGTCGCACCGAGGCTCCTTTGGGAAGCCATTTTAGCAAACGATCTCCGAGAACCAAGGGTTGCTGTTGTAAATCACCAACAGTCTGCGAACCGGTGAGTAACATGGCGATGCGAATTTCTTGAATGGTTCTTTCTAAAAATGCTCTGGCACCATCTTTTCCTCCCGCATCATAGGCTTGCAACACAACACGTGCCAATCCACCACAGGAGGCCCCAAGTGCGATGGCTTTGGCGATCATCAACCCATTACGGATACCACCAGTGGCACAGACATCCAGACCAAAGGAAGCGGTTTGTACAACACTCGCCGCAGTAGGAATACCCCAATCCCAAAACTGTTCACCCAGTGACTTTTTGTGATCAACCGCCCGATGGGTTTCTACTGCAACCCAAGATGTACCACCGGCTCCACTAACATCGACCGCCTGCACTCCGACCTCTTTTATGACCTCAGCAACCTTACTGGATAAACCACACCCCGTTTCTTTGATGATCACCGGAACTGATAACTCGTCGACCAGTCGTTTGATACACTGGATACCACCTCGAAAATCGTCATCTCCTTCTGGTTGAACGACCTCCATCGCTGGGTTGAGGTGAATACAGAGTGCAGAGATTCCACTTTGTTCTATTAAGCGCTCAATTTCAACGGTTGTGGCTGAAACTGCTTGTACAAGACCCAAGTTCCCCAATAGTGGGATATCTGGGGCCACATCACGCACTGAATAACCGGCGGTGATGCCATGGGTGAGCAAAGGTCGTTGTGAGCCAAAGGCGAATCCAATCCCTAATTCTTGGGCAACCGACGCCAAATCTCTGTTGATGGTATCTGCTCGGTCTACTCCACCAGTCATTGCGGCGATGAAAACGGGTGCTTGAAGCGTTTGCCCAGCAAATGTTGTGGTCAAATCTATATCTTGAACCTGTAATTCTGGAAGCGCATTGTGAATGAAGTCCACTTCCTCAAAGAGAGTGCTTTTTGTTTTGAACCCGACATCACCATCAATACAAAGTTGAATGTGGTCGGCTTTTCGGTGAGAAATAGACATGGGGCTCCCTTTATAATGGGTCAGATCGGGGTACAAGCCACAAGACCTGTGACTAAAACTAGCCTAATCTTCATGATTGACCATGTGAAATCCATTGGAAACTTGGTACTTGATAATTTGGTAGATCGGATGGCGTTGTATATGTTCCACAAAGGCTTGCTTTGCTTCGCGATTGGGAAAGTAGGCAACCATACAATCCCCACCACCTGCTCCACTGGGTTTGGCTGCACCGCCATGATTTTCTGCCAAACTAACGATCTCTTCAATCGCTGGGATCATGTAGCCGAGGTTGGCTTGTTTACTCATTTGTAGGAGGTTTCTGTAGAGTGCACGTGTTCCACCAATCGGGTCTTCCAGAAACAGTTCGGTAAATCGAATACTGTTTTGTACAAACCATGATCGGTTGTCATAGGCAAAGTATTGCTGAATACGAGGGGCTGTTTTAGCAGATGTTCCCGTCCAAACCACCACTGGGATCAATGGTTGGCTACCGTTCGTAACCCCAGTGTCGGGATTCCACTGAAACATGCCACCTTTAATACTGGCTTTGACATCGATTCCAGATCCACCACCTTGTATTCTTTTGTGTATCTCGACCGCATCTGTGATGGGTCTACCAGATAATACTGTGGCGATGACACAGGCTGCAGCACTACCACCAAATCCTGGTTTATCTCCCCCATGTAAGCCTAAAACGGGATTCCAATCTCGAAAGGTCAATTTGTACTGTGTGGCTAGAGCGCTGGCTTGATTTACAAATCGAGTATCTCCATTGGGAGTTTCGATTCCAGAACCTTCTTCAATCAGGCATTCCACTCCACGATTAATAGCGAGGACGATCGCGGGAGCTCCATCTAAAATGGCGTACTCTCCAGCCAAGACTAACTTTCCGGGGGCTCGGAAAATATCTCCAACGGTTATCAGGGGCTGATTAGAGGAGGTGGGTTCCATGTCCTGGCTCCAATATGTAATGATTTTCAACGATGGGTCTGATGGCGGAGGCGATTTGTTTGGCATCTTTGGCATGACATAAAATCTTGACGTTGGGACCTGCGTCCATGGTATACCAACATGGTATTCCAGCATTACGTAATTGCTCTACGGCTTCTACAACGGCTAAGGTTTGTGGTTTCCAATAGCGCACGCTGGGCTGGGTAGTGAACATGGTACTGAACATTTTGAGTGTTGAATGTTCCATTTGCCTACCAAGTCGCTCTAAGTTTTTCTCCATGATAGCCTTTTTTGCAATGTCGACATCGGTTTGTGCTGTGTTACACCAAGCATCATACATCGGTGATGTAGATTGTGTTTGTAGCATTGCTGCTCTGGAAGAGATTGGTTTTTGTTGGCTGGAGATGACCGCCATTACCATACGTACATCCCAGTGATCTCTTGGTGCGATAGGGATGCCATGTGAGTCGGTGCCATCCAGTTTTTTACCCATCTTCCATTCGACCCAACCTTCCCACAAACTTCGAGAAGCCGAACCGGAACCTTGTCGCGCCAGTACCGACAATGCTGTGGTCGACAATTGTAGATCTGCCGCAACTGAAGCCGCCATGGCAAGGGCTGAGAACGCCGAGGCCGAAGAAGCCAATCCTGCTGCCGTAGGAAAATTGTTTTCAGAAACAACGGTGCAAGGGGGGCGATTTGGTGTCAGTAAGTCTAGAAACTGAAACACTTTTGCTGATTGTGTATTTGATTGTTCGATATTGTTTAAACAAAATAGATCTTTGTTGCTACCCCAAGTGACACTCGTTGTGGTGTGAAATTGACTCAAGGTGAGTGATAAAGAGGGCACCGCTGGTAGGTTGAGTTTGGTATCGCGTTTTCCCCAGTATTTGATCAAGGCAATATTGGGATGTGAACGCGCTGTAGCAGTAGAAGATGACATGAATTATACAGTTGAATTGAGTGTTTTCTGATACGGTGAGACGATATAAGTATCGTACCCGATTGTACGAAATTTCTGTGCGAGCAAATCTAAATTTTTTCCGATGACCATCACCACACCACCACCACCTGAGCCAGACAGTTTTGCACCTTCTGCTCCCCAAGTGATTGCTTGTTGAACGATATTGTCTAAAATGGGAGTGCTGACACCGATCTCTTTGAGGTAGAGGTGGTTTTCAGTGAACATTTGCCCGAGTTGATTGGTTTGGTGTTGTTGAAGTGCTCGGCTTATCTTTTGGGTCAGTGTGCCGATTTGTTGTAGAACTCGTGATGTCTTTGGGGTGTGTGCATGAGAGGCCACTTGGGCAACTAAGGCTTTGGTTGACCCTGTTTGTTGGCTATCGACAATCAGAATTGGTAAAGAAGGCATGTCGATTGGCTCCCACTCTAAACCTGTGGCACCTTTGTGAAAGAGAATGCTTTGTTCAAGCGCGGAAACGGTGTGATCAAGACCTGATGGTGTTCCATGAAATACCTTTTCCATTTGCATTGCTTGTGAGAGCAGTGTTGGAAGAGGGAGGTGATGTCCTTGTATTCTTGCTACTTCTCGACAGAGTGAAACACTAAGGGCCGCAGAGGAACCCAAGCCCTTGCCCATCGGTAGGTTTGACTGAATTGATATATCCATCCCATTCTCGGGTACGACTGTTTTGATGGCTTTCCAAAGCATCGAACCCTGTGGGGCAATGTCACAGGTTGACCTGCTTTGCGTCAAATGGATAGTTGTGGTGACCCCTAAACTTAATGGCATGGCTATTGCGGGAAAACCATACACAACAGCATGTTCACCAGAGAGGATCAGTTTTCCAGGCGCAAAGGACATTGACTATGTCTCAACCTCACCACGTATTTTTTTCAAAGCAACTTGGGCGAGTGAAACTGAAAAGTCATGGTGTTGACAGAGGAAGGAAACCACTTGTGGTACTTCTTCTATTGATGCGCCTGCTTGAACGGCAATGTTTCTGGCATGCATTTTCATATGTCCGCGTTGAATCCCTTCTGTAGATAGGGCATTCAAGGCACCAAGATTTTGTGCTAGCCCAACAGCAACGATGATTTCTGACAATTGTCGTGCCCTTGGATTGCCCAAGAGTTTCATGTTGTTTTGGACTTGGGGGTGATTACGGATACACCCACCCACAGTACCTACTTGCATCGGCATTTCCAAAACGCCAAGCAAACAGTCTTCTTCGATAGACCACTTGGTCAGAGAACGATACTGACCGCTTCTTGAAGCCCAAGCGTGGGCACCTGCCTCAATAGCGCGCCAATCGTTTCCAGTAGCGATCACAACGGGGTCGATGCCATTCATTATACCCTTGTTGTGTGTGGCCGCTCTCCAAGGGTCCGCATAGGCAAACTTGTAGGCATCAACAATTCCGAAGGCAACCGATTCACCATTTTCGTTGTCTGATCCCAATAGGTGAAAAGGAATACGACAGGTTGCTTTGGCTAGTCGTTCTGTGGCATAGTTACTCAAGATTCGCAGGTTGACATCGGTGTTGGTTAATCGTTCAATTGTTGGAGAGAGTTGTTCTGCAACTGTATTGATCATGTTTG
>CAKZLX010000600.1 GCA_937127265.1 uncultured Pseudomonadota bacterium | reverse complement strand
GGAAGTGGCGGATCAGGCTGCTCTGGCTCGTGTCCGTCACCTAGATCACCTTGTACTTGAAGTCCTTCGGGAAGAACGGCTTGATCCCGGCGGCCACCTGCAGAACGTGGGTCACGCCTGCCGCCTTCAGCGCGTTGTAGTCCGAGGCTCCTTTCAAGTTGCCCAAGTACAGCCGGTCCACGATCTTGTCCATGTTTTCTTTGATCAGGTGCATAGGTACGTGTCCAGGGCCTTCAATCATCACCTGTACATCGTGTTCCCAGGCAATTTTGGTGAGTTCACCCAAGGTTTTCAGTTCGCCAAATTGGGCTTCATCATTGGCATCCGCAATCGAACCGGGGCGTAGACCATCTCCCAAAGAGAAGGCAACGTCGTACTTTTTTAAGATTTCACAAATGTCTGCGAAGTGGGTATACAAAAAGTTTTCTTTGTGGTGGGCCAAACACCATTTGGCAATGATTGAACCGCCACGAGAGACGATACCTGTGAGTCGCTTGGCGGTGTGGGGGATGTATTCCAACAAAACACCAGCGTGAATAGTGAAGTAGTCGACACCTTGTTCGGCTTGTTCAATTAAGGTTTCTTTGAACACTTCCCAAGTGAGGTCTTCAGGCTTTCCTTTTACTTTTTCTAAGGCCTGATAAATGGGGACAGTTCCAATGGGTACTGCCGAATTTCGGATAATCCATTCGCGGGTATCGTGGATGTCTTTTCCAGTGGAGAGATCCATGACGGTATCGGCACCCCAAAGCGTTGCCCAAGAGAGTTTGTCGACCTCTTCTTTGATTGAGGAAACCACTGCTGAGTTTCCGATGTTGGCATTGATTTTGACGTGAAAGTTTCGACCAATGATCATCGGCTCTGATTCAGGGTGGTTGATGTTGGCGGGGATAATCGCTCGTCCCTCAGCCACTTCTTTACGAACAAACTCAGCGCTCACGCCTTCACGGGTAGCAATAAATTCCATTTCTGGTGTGATGATGCCTTTGCGGGCATAGTGTAACTGGGTCACGTTACCGGTTCCGCAAAGTGTCTTTCTGTGGAGACTCGATGGTGTGAGCGCATGAGAGAGTGGAATGATACGCTCGGTTTCTTCCACATCACCACGCTCAGCAATCCACTGTGCACGCTTGGCAGGGAGACCTTGTTCAGGGTCGATGCCTAAGGGACCACTGGTGTCGTATACCCTTAACGGTTGGTTACCATCGGTGAGAGCGACTTCACGCATCGGAACCTGATGTTCACCGACGTAGACTTTGGTAGAGCCGGGGAAGTGGCCATTATAATCTTTATTCCAATCACTCATGATGATCTCCTCGTGCACGGTTTTGGGGAATGTAACTCTTTTTCAAGCGACAACCAATAAACATTCAACAAACTTTTAGGGCTGTTATCCACCGAGTGCCGATACGATTCGACTGAAAGCAAAAGGAACACGTTGGAGAAAAGGAACCATGATTTGTCGACCCAAACGAAACTGACGAAGCCACAGTAAGCCACCGGTGAGAATCCAATATGGGGCTAGAATACGTCGATGCTTTCCAATGTAGGTGGTTGGCTTGGATTGCTGAATGGCATCAATGGCGGCTTTTGCTGACAACAGACCCAATCGAATCCCTTCACCAGTAATCGGGTCGAGATAACCCGCAGCATCACCGATTAACAAAATACGCCCTTGTTGTGGGGAGATAAGCCGTTGTTCGAATCCACCTGCACCTCGAACAGTTGACAGTGGCTGGGTACCTTCCAGTTTGGCTTTGACCA
>CAKZLX010000599.1 GCA_937127265.1 uncultured Pseudomonadota bacterium | reverse complement strand
TGAAAAAGTCCGCGAACAATTCCAAGGTCGCTTTGACCCCCATCGCAAAATCAACATTTTGAATACCAGTTGGGCACGTCATGAGTTTGGCTCAGACAAAACCAACATCTCTTTCAAGTTGCAAAATCTATCGCCCTACCCGGTGAACAACATCATCGTCACCTTGTCGATCAAAGACAACAACGGAGCCGTCCAACGCAAAGAGTTGTTCAACATCAAAGGCACCATTTTAGAGGGCGACACCAGCGCGGTCTACACCGTCAATCCAAAGCCCAAATCAGATGAGTCCCCTATTCTGGTCACTCGTGCCGAACTGGAGAAAATGGAAAAGGCCGACCCCAGTGTCAGTGGACGCATTTTGGACTCCATCGAACGCAGTTTCGGTAAGGGTACCGTCGGGGCAATTTCCATGCGGGTCACCCAAGCCAATGCGATTGTGAAGAAGGCGAAGTAGATCTTTAGTTCGTTTTCGGTCCTTGTAAATACTGTTGGTGACACATTTTCGATCTAGGTTGAACCTTGGTTTTCGTCCGAAGCGGGAAATATCTGTAGGGATTGCCTGTTCTTCAAGCTTTTCGCACAAGACGTAAACCCACATAATGACTGCTCGACTGGGGAATACCTGCACTTCTAGCAGACAATCGACAATATTTTGGACGACTACCCCAAGAGCCACCACGACAGATTCGAACGGTACCAGTCGCAACACCCACTGGATCTCTTTGGGAAAAACCGTCATAATCTCCAAACCAATCCCAACACATTTCTGAAATATTACCACTCATATCATAGAGCCCAAAGCCATTGCCCTTCTTTCGGCCACCCACATGAGGTGTGGGACCAGAGTTCGTAAAATACCAAGCCACATCTTGAAGTTCATCACTGCCAGCATAGAGAAAGTTCTTTCGTGCTCTGGCTGCATATTCCCACTCTGCTTCAGTCGGCAACCGATAGCCATTGGCAGATCGATTCATCGTAATATTAGCGGATAAAGTCTGTAACTCCTGATCAGAAAGTGTAGCCGCACTGCCTACTTGATACTCGCCCAAGCCGTTATAAACCGGATCCTTACCATCTTTCACAGAATAGCGATTGCAAAAATCCACAGCATCAAACCAACTAATATTTGCCACGGGATGATTTTTGTCTACAAAATAGTCGCTACAGGGATTGCTTCCCATGACCGATGTCCACAATCCTTGCGTCACTTGATATTTTCCCATCCAAAATTTTTTTCTCAATCTCACTTTATGACGAGGCTTTTCAAAATTTTGAGCCTCGGTATCATTCTCCAAAGCACCCATTATAAATGAACCTTTGGGAATCAACACCATCTCGTATGATGTATGTGAACTTCGATTTTTTTTCTTGGACATTTTTGACATCCTTGTTGATAGTTATGAAAACACTTTAACGAAATCACTAGGTACAATAAAGAGAACGTATGCATTTTATCAACTAATTAAGTCAAGATTCAAACCCAGCTCCTCGAGACTGAAGGTAATCCATAGCAACCCAAAAGGTGGAAACTACTCGTTTAGATTTGCTATGCCCTTTAGAGTGCTTGTATAAATACTGTTGGTGACACTCTACTTTGAAGAATGGAGAAAAAAGGTCTTAAAAATTCCTATCCATTATAAAAGACGAGTCTCGTTCAGTCTAGTTGGTTAGACTTTGGTGATACATTGAGATTTTGGAGGTATGCATTATGATTTTTCTTGTTTCTTTATCGAGTGTTTTTGCTTCAGAATATGTGTGTGATGAATCTGTGGATCCAGAATGTGATGGATTTTATTTGGCTTCGAATGGTAAGACAGTGGTATGTTCTAATGCTAAGGAATTCGTTGGTACAATAAAATACAATGGAAATATAACAGAATATATAAAAGTTGATGATTCTACTCTTCGTGATGCAGTGATCCAAAATAAAGAGTTATCAACATTTTGCACTTCGAATGTCACCAATATGGGAAGTATGTTCTATGGAGCTTCTTCATTCAATCAAGATATTGGGGCTTGGGATACTTCGAATGTCACCAATATGATAGGTATGTTCTTTTGGGCGGAAGCGTTTAATCAAGACATAGGCAAGTGGGATACTTCGAGTGTCACCAATATGGAAAGGATGTTCGATGGAGCTTCTTCATTTAATCAAGATATTAGTGGTTGGGATACATCGAATGTCACAAGAAAATAAAAGCAATTTTCCATAATAACTGCTTCAGATGGTGCGTTTAATCGCGCTTGCGGTAACGAAAATAAGAGACATGATGTTACCAAAGGGTATACTTTAGTGCACAGAAACGAAGATTAATCCCTACAAAACACCAAATGAAGTGTGAAAACTATTTTTACTACCAACAGGTTGTTTGATGCAATTGATCACAATAACCTTATTTTTCGTCTAAATTTCATAGGGCACTACAGGCCAAATGTACTCTCAACCAATCGAAAAGCATTCTGACAGCAATGTTTGATATCACGTTCATGATAGCCTGCAGTAAATCAGAATCACAAGTATGCAAAGACACATGTGACCAAGCTAAAATGGTATCTGATACTATCACAACCGAATATCAAAAAAAGAACGTGTTGGACAATAAAAAAGGTGAGCGATTGCCCACCTTTTCTAATGCTCACTCGATAGAATAGCGGCTATTCTTTTTCAATCAAGAGAGAACCCATTGAGACGTTCTCTTGGATTTGCTGAGCACCACCTGGCCAAGTCACAACAACACGATCGACTTGCTCAGCACTTCCCAAACCGAAGTAGGCTACGGGTTCTGCCTGAACAGCACCCGATACAGATCGAATCTCGCGGGAGATGACCTTATCACCGATGTATGCGGTGACGCGTGCGCCCAAGCCATCAGTATTTCCGTCATTGGAGTGAAGCTTCACGGAAAGCGTATTGCCAGCCAGCTGGTTCTCCAGTGCGATAACGGGTTGGAAGCTGCGTTCTTTGACTGGATCGGTGTTCCGTAGTACCATGTCCTGCAAGCCATCATTGTTGATGTCGACAGGTGCAACAATATAGCCATCTTCAATGCGGTCTACACCTTCTAAGAAGCCGACTTCTGTAAATGTACCATCACCATTGTTTCGGAACAACGCATTGCGTGAGTGTCCTGCAAAAGAAAGGCTCAACGGACCGTTGGCATCTTTACGATAGTTACGAAGCAGTGTCAGCACAGGGTTTGCAGCAGCTTCTTCAGACTTTGCAACGATTGGACCACCACTCACATCATTCATCATGTTGAACGGTACACGTTCCTCTGTCTCACCACCGAGCCAAGCAACACCATACAGCATGATTTCTGCTCGGAAGAACAAGGAGTCA
>CAKZLX010000598.1 GCA_937127265.1 uncultured Pseudomonadota bacterium | reverse complement strand
TTATGCATTCCAAAACTGAAATCATCTTAGAATTCCATTGTAGTCAACACATTGATCTATCTGTTTGAGTTCAATGGACATCTACAATACGAACATTTAAACTATCCCATCGATACCCTTTGAATCCAAGTGCCATTCTCATCCTTGAAGTTGCAAGCAGTCTCTGTTGACTCCAAGATGATTAAACCCCAAGTCACTGATTGTACCGCTGCCAACCTCGCTTATAATAGTGAAACAGCACTGGGTTGAGCAGGTGATTACTCTCGATGTCGACACGGTCTTTGGCGATGTCCTGTCCAAAGACAAAGAGGGTGGGAATCTTTTCAGTTGTCAGGAACTTGGTTTCAATCTGCAGAGATTTACCGGACCAGTCCAAGCTGCGTTTGCTGGCCATCACAAAACCCCACTCTCCAAACGATGGAACGTTGACGTGGTAGGGATAGACAGTGCCATCGTGTGCTGTAAAGGTTTCCGTCAGGGTCTCTTCAATGCACCAAAAAGCCTCGGGGGCGAAATAGGGCGACGTGGCTTGGGTTACCAAGATGCCGTCGGAGGTCAGACGTCTGTGAACCAATTCATAGAAACTGCTGGAATAGAGTTTGGAAAGAGTTTCCGAGTTGGGATCGGGTAAGTCAATCAGCACGATGTCATAGAAGGTGTCGCTCTCTTGTAAAAACAACATGGCATCTTGGTGGTAGATGTGCACACTGGGGTCATCCAGAGCGTTTTGATTGAGATTCGTCAGCAGGGGATGTGTTTGTCCCAATTCGGTAATTGTGGGGTCAATATCAACCAAGTCGATTTGTTCAATGCTTTCCCAAGCCAACAATTCACGAACCGCCATTCCGTCACCACCACCCAACAACAGAACCCGATGGACTTCTCGTCCCAATCCCAGTAAAGCAGGGTGAACCAAGGATTCGTGATAGCGGGCTTCATCAATGGAAGAAAACTGGATATGCCCATTTAAAAATAGACGGGTATCATTGCGCCATCGAGTGAGAATGACCCGTTGATAGGGGCTGTCCTTGGCATAGACGATCTCATCTTGGTAGAGAATATCTTCAAAGAAGTGTACCATTCTTTCCGAATAGACAAACAGTCCAACCAACATCCCAAATACAACCAGACCCTGTTGCCGAAACTTTTTCTGCTGGGGGAGGCTCAACATTCTGGCTCCCAACCAAGCCACCAATAGATTCAACAACCCAAATACCACTGATGCCCGCGACAGACCAATCCAGGGCAACACTACAAAGGGAAACAGCAACGAACCGAACAGTGCTCCGACATAGTCCAAAGCCAACACGTTACTCAATGCCTTTTCCACGCCATCATTTTGTTTGAGTAGCCGAATTAACAGTGGGATTTCAGCACCCACCATTGCTCCAATCCCAATACAGAATCCGTAAAAGATGATGGTGAACAAAGTGGGGATCATCGCTGATGTGGCAAAAATGACCACGGACGAGACGCCACCCAACAAGGCAATTCCCAGTTCCAACCGAACAAACCACAGCAACAAATCGCGTTTCACAAACTGGGTGAGGTAAGAACCAATTCCCATGGCCGACAGAAATAGTCCAATGATCACCGAAAACTGGGTCACTGCATCGCCCAGTAAATAACTAGAAATCGCTCCGGCAATCAGTTCGTAAACCAGTCCACTGGCGGCGACAATGAATACCGACACCAACAATAGGCGTCTTTGTGCATCTCGGATGTCATTGGTTGGCATATTGTGAGGCGTTATTCCATGTAACCCAGTTTCCGCATACGTTCGATTGTGGCGGCATCAAGTTCACCACTGTTTGATTGTGCGGCTGAGGATTGGGCCTCTTTGAGTATTTCACCCAAGATGGTTTTTAACTGTTCGGTCAGTTCACCATCTGGGAGGTCACACCAATTGCCTTTTTCGCCAGCTTTGTTGGTGCTCTCATTTGGATCTTCGATCAAGGCATACAACTCGTCTGGTTGTAATCCACGTGGGTTATCGGGGTTGGCCAAGATGTATTTCCAACCGTTCATGCGAATTGAGGACAAAATGTTGCCTTCAAAGTCATTTTCAGAAATGGCAATCCGAGACATAGGGTGAGGTTCGCATTGGGTGGTTTGGTGGGCTTCGTCGACTTCACTCAAATCAGGAAGCAATGATTCACCATCCCAAGTAGCATCGGCTTCCAATCCCATTAAATCGGTGATGGTGGGGGCAATGTCAATCGAACGCACCTGCCAAGGTACCCGAATGTTTTTGCGGGCATCTTTGGCTGTTTTTACAATCAAAGGGACGTGTAGGACTTCATCGTATAAAGTGGTGCCGTGCCAAAAGCCACCGTGTTCGTTGAATTCTTCTCCATGATCGGAAACTACAATAATGACGGTGTTGTCGTAACGATTGGTTTCTTTGAGCCAATTGATCATTCTACCAATTTCCAAATCCAAGAATTCAATTTCTTGTTTGTAGACATCTTTGAGATATTCGGTGTCATTTGGATCTGGGTGCTCGTGTTCAGCACGACCGTAGGCTTTACCGTTGTACTCAGGACCATCGCCTTTTAGACTGGGGTGTTCGAAATAGGGGTCGTGTGGTTCCATGATGTGGGCATACATCATCCATCGGCTTTGGTCATTGGCTTCCACAAAGGCTTTGACATCTTCAAAAACAACATCCGCCGGTTGATAGTAATCGTGAACGACGCGGTGTTCAGGTGAAAGGCGTTCTTTCACTTTGGCGACCACTTTGTAAAAGGTCAGTCCAAAGACACTTTCAGTACCGGCAAAAGGATAGTTGGGGGCTTCATACATAAAGGTGTCAAAGCCTTGATCCAAATTGAAAGTGGAGGTCAAGTTGATATTGTTGGCCAAGGCACCGGTGGTAATTCCATTGTTTTGAAGGATTTCACTAAATAAGGTGGCTTCGTCGGGAACCCGAGCGGCTTTGGTTTGGGTAGAGTGACCCGAAGGAATTCGACCAGTGAAAATGGATACACCACTGGGGCGAGTCCATGAGGCTTGAGATATACATTTTTCAAACAGTACCCCATCGGTAGCCAAAGAATCCAAATGTGGGGTCTTGATATCTACTTTGTTGTAGGCACCTACATAGTCTGCACGTAAGGTATCGATCATCAACATCAAAACATTTGGTTTGTCAGAAAGGTTATCAACCATCGTTTTGTTGTGGGCTTTGGCGGCGGGGTTTCCACCGGCCAATGAAGTTGCGGAAATGGCCCCCATAAAGACAATTAATTCTAGCCAAATCAAAGCACCCTTCTTGGCGGTTAGTTCAACAAACTTACAGAGCAAGCCAATTAAAGCACTCACAACCAGCAATCCGACCAGTATACCCAACATCGTGGTCATCGGAACACCTTGTTCGGCATAGACCACTTTGTTCATTTGGTAACGCAATACAAATGCTCCCATGGGAATCAATGCGGCAGACCCACCAATTGCGAATGCATAGCGACTGAAAGGTTCCAATGCTCTGACGATTTTCATCAACAGCACCAGTCCAAGACTGGCACCAAATGCAATGCCTCCACCAATCAGTCCGTAGAGTACGACAGAATACACCAAAGAAATCAGTTCTGGTGCACCAGTGGTGTTCAACAACCAAATGGCTTCAAGGTTTCCAAAAAATGCGGCGGTACAGGCGCCACCAAGGGTGGTGGTCGCGATTAAATTTATCGGTTTCATGAGGCCCAATGTATCCAAATTGCCTGTGTTTGGCAACTCTTTTACATAGCTTGGATGGTGCAATCGTTATCTATAAGAAACGCTTGGTATCGACACTTTGGGTGGCTTCAGGATCAAAACGGTATTCTTCATCCAACAACAGATTGACCTCATCCATCACCACATCAGTGATGCGTCGAAATCGGTCACCAAACTGCTTTTGGGCTTCCACACTAAAAGGAGTAAACGATTCTTGGATGTGGTATTGACCGAGTTCCTCTCCCATGATGGTCAGTGGTTTACCAATCTTATAGCGAATGGTTCCACTTTTTGCCCAGGGAAGGTTGCCGTCATAGCACAGTTCACTGCCCATACAACCAATCGGTACAATATCGAGGTTGAGACGTTGGGTCATCTGTGCCATTCCCGTATGACCGGCTAATAATCGTTTGGAACGGGTTCCTTGTGGAAAAACAAGAATGTTGTGTCCCAAATCCAAGGCACGTTGGTTCAGTTTGACCACTTCTTCGGAGAGTTGATTAAACTCAATACGCAATTGTTGCAAGCGTTGATTGGGAG
>CAKZLX010000597.1 GCA_937127265.1 uncultured Pseudomonadota bacterium | reverse complement strand
GGTCAGACAAGGCACCAATACCACCAACCAAAGAAAACAAGACGATCGGAACGGCAACGAAGCGGAGTCCACGTAAAAACAATGCCCCAATAAATTCAACGCATTGCATCCACCAGTGAACCCGTGGCTCCCAGACAACAGATTGACTACAGAGCAATCCGATCAGCAAACCCACTACACTTGCCAATACAATCTGCCAGTGTAGTGTGCGCAGACGTTCCATCACAATAAGTTGAGTACCAAATCTGTAAGGCTTTCAATTTTTTGGACATCAGCACCTGAAATCTTTGGCTTGTCGGCAATCGTTTTGAGATCGTTGAGGGTGGTAATCAGTTTGGCAACGACTTGGTCTGGTGCGCGATCTTTTCCATCCCGATCAACGTAGGAAATGAAATATTCGACAATTTCTTTTTGGCGGAAAAATTCGTCAGCGGCGTTGTATTTCTTCTCTTGGTGCATGATTTTAGCAACCAAATTGGCACCTTCCAACCATGTGCCGGCTTGGATTAAAGGTACAACCCATTCTCCGGCTTCATACTCCAGTTCGGAGACCATAACTTGAGACAATTCATCAAATTCTTCGAGGAGTTCTTCTTTGTTGACAGAATTGTCTTGTACGCGGGCTTCAAAGTCTGAAATCACTGCATAGATGTCATCACCAGCACCTAATTTTTTGAGTCCCTCTTTCATTTTGCCCAGTCGTTTAAGAATGGTCGCTTGATCGGAAGATTTTAAGGTCAAGACCAAATCTGCCATCACGATGCCAGTCCGAATAGCCACTTGATCATTGTCATCCACGATGACTTTGAGATCTTTGTCGGTGGCGATTAAAGAGCCCAAGTCTTTTTGTAGTCCAGCCGTTTTGAGTTTGGCTTCCATTTCAATCGGAGAGGGAACCAGTTCTGCTTTGTTGACCGCATCAGCAAGTGCAGATGGGTCGAGTTTATCAAAACCTTTCTTTTCGGCTTGGGGTGCTTCTTGCGTGGTGGGTGCAGGTGTGGAATCTCCTGAACAAGCCAGTAAGAAACTCAGTGTGGCAATGGTTCCAAATCGAACGATTGATGTCATAATAAAATCCTTGGTCAAACTAGAGAGTGGGACACATAATACCGTCATAATGTAATTGATCAGCGAAATTAATGTCAATCCAATTACCGTATCAGTGCTGTGAACTATCGAATGGAATATAGGTGTCAGATCTAGGTAGAGAACCTAATATCATAATGATCCAAATTATGTTACAATAATCGAATGAGAATGACACAAACAGTTGAGTGATACCGGTGACCACAGAAAATCCTCCATCCAATGCCCCCATGTTACTTGTAGGCTCTTCGAACGAATGTGATGTCATCATTCGAGACGCTAGTATTACCCCAAAACATTTGATGATTACCCGTATCAATAAAATGCAGTATCGCATCGATGATTTAGAGTCTTCAGAAGGGACATATATCAAAGGCCAAAAAGTCTCTAGTCATGTGGTGACCCGAAATGACATCATACAAATTGGTTCACGTCCGGTTGAAGTTCGTTGGTTGGTGTCACATTTTGGGGACGATCAACCCCAGCAGTTAGCGGCATTTGCAGGAACGTCACTGTTGATTGGTTCCCAAGCGAATGCGGACATTGTACTGCCATATCCCGATATTTCACCTCTTCATGCGGAACTGATGGTGGAGCAAAGTGGCAATGTCTTAGTGGCTGATAAAGGATCTGCCAAGGGAACATTTTTGAATGGGATTCCGGTTCAGTCACGGATGTTACTCACCACCAATGACAGTTTGTACTTGGGGTCTTTTCGGGTTCAAAAGCACATGCTTGAAGATTGGATTGATAAATTGGCGCAGATGGGCGAACTTTATGATGACTCCGAGCCAACAGAAACCGATCTGGTACAGGAAACTACCCAAACATTGGATGCCTCTGCACAAGCCGATGAGGATGCCAATCATATGGCGAAAGTGCGCATTCCAGAAGAGGGTACGTTGGTGATTGGTCGTGATCCGAATGCCGATGTCTTTATCAATCATCCCTCTTTATCTTGGAAACACGCCAAATTGGTGATCAAAAAGAACCAATGGACACTTTTTGATTTGGACTCTCGCAATGGCACGTTTGTCGATGGTGAAGCGATTACCAAACGCGCCGTGACATCGACCAGTTGGATTCGTTTGGGGGCTGTGTTTTTGGTTCTCAATGATGATGTGTTGATGGCAGAAGAATTGGATCCCAGTTCCATGCGATTGGACGTGGTGCATTTGAGTAAACGTCTTCCCAGTGGCAAAAATCTATTGAATGACATTTCTTTTTCCGTGTATCCAGGAGAAGTTGTTGCCTTGATGGGCCCATCTGGTGCTGGTAAGACCGCTTTGTTGGAGTGTCTTACTGGTAAACGACAACCAACCAAAGGCAAAGTGTACTTGAACGGAGAATCTCTCCATAAAAACTGGAATACGTTTCGCCACAGCATTGGCTATGTTCCTCAAGAAGACGTCATGCACCGTGACTTAACGGTTTATGAAACATTGTATTATGCTGCGAAAATGAGGCTGCCACAGGATTTGCCGGACGAAACCATTGTCGATACGGTGGAACACGTCATGATTCGAATGGGTTTGGCAAACATTCGAGATTCAATCATTGGTGATGAACAAGTACGGGGAATCTCAGGTGGACAACGAAAGCGAGTCAACATCGCCTTGGAACTCTTAACAGAACCGTCACTGTTGTTTCTAGACGAGCCTACATCAGGACTGGATGGAACTTCGACCCTGGAGATTTTACAAATCTTACGGTCTCTGGCCAATGCAGGTGCTGGCAAGACAATCATTTTGACAATTCATCAACCACGGATTGAAGCTTACAAATTGGTGGACAATTTGATTTTGTTGGTGAATGGTGGACGATTGGTCTATTATGGTCCGGCTTTTCCAGATGCGCCAGAGTACTTTTCTGGCTTTGCCCCCAAAAAGCCCTACATCCATCCTGCCAACCCCGCAGATTATGTGATTGACTTGCTGGACTCAACCTTGCAGTCGGACGGAACATTTCAAGTGGATTGGATTAAAGAATTTGGACAGTCGCCACATTTTCGGCGTTTTGTACGGGATCGCCTCTCTACCCGAAAAGAAATTCAAACCAGTGATGAACCGACTCAAGACAAAGACAGTCACAGTTGGGGCAATCAGTATTGGACGTTGTGTCGTCGATACTGTAAACGTCGTTTGCGAGATCGGTCCAGTTTGGTGATTCAATTGGCTCAGACCCCGATTATTGGTGGGATTTTGGGGTGGTTGTTTTTCAACGAAGGGTATGCGATGCAAACGAAAGAGAAGATCACGGCGTTCAAACACGAAGGTCTTCTCAATATGATCCAGTTGGACAACGGTATTCATGCGTCGTTGTTTTTGATGGGGGCGGCAGCATTTTGGTTTGGGTGTTCGAACGTGGCTCGTGAGATTGTCAGTGAGCGAGCGATTTATTTGAGAGAACGTCGCTCAGGGTTACGAATTGGCGCCTATTTGGCTTCGATTTTTACCTATCAGTTTGGCTTAGCGGCAGTACAAACCTTGACGATTACCACCATTTTATGGACCACAGTCAATCTATCGGCCAGTTTTGTTGCCTTTTGGGCAGTGCTGCAATTGATTGCGGGGTGTGGGATTTCATTAGGGTTGTTGGTATCTGCATCCTCAAAAACTGAGGTTACGGCGATTTCGATGATTCCCATTTTATTGTTGCCCCAATTGATGCTGGGTGGCTTTATTAAACTCTATGGCTACTTGTTGACCGATGGTTTACAAGGAGTGGTGGCTGATGTGATGCCTATTCGTTGGGCTTTTGAGGCCTTATCGGTATTGGAGTACAACGCCTTGCAAGCGACCAATGAAAATGTTCGAAACTTGAGCGATGTGATTGGTTTTTCAGCGACCAATTTGACCATGTCCTGTGGGGTCTTGGTTGGATTCACCCTGTTCTTTTCGTTGTTGACCTTGGTGCGATTGCAGTTTTGGGAAAGTCAGTCACAGTAAGTTTTCACTCGTTATAACGAGTTGATTTCTTGATGGTCAGGATTGAGAATTAGGTGAGTCTTTTCTTGAGGGTTCGTTCAATTGCGCGTCCTTTGGCGATGGTTTCATGCCATTCTGATTGGGCATTCGAATCGTATACGATTCCAGCACCGATGTTCAAATAAGCAGTCATGATACCCTGTTGATCCAAGTGGCCTTGCAGTGTGCGGATGATGACATTCCATGTGCTGTATCCACGGGTGTCGATAAAACCAAAACTACCTGTGTACCATCCACGAGATACCGGCTCGAAGCTTGAAATATAGGAGAGTGCGGACTCTTTTGGCGCACCAGTGACACTGGCTGGTGGAAAGCAGGTGTGTACAGCTTGTAAGATCGAGAGGTCTTGTCGTCGTTGTCCAAGGACCTTTTGCTCGGCGTGTAACAGATCTCCACAGCGTCTCAAACGTCGATGTTCGGTATATACGGATCCGTATTCGGCAACACTAGAGATGTCATTGCGCATCATATCGACAATCATGGTTAGTTCGGCTTGTTCTTTGACAGAGTCCCACAGTGCAAAATGCGCCTTTGGATTACCAAGGTCAGTCTGTGTTCCTTTGATCGGAAGAGAGGATATGCCCCCATCTTGATCAAACGAGAGGAAGAGTTCTGGCGAATTGCAAAGCAACACTTCGCTGGGTGATTTCCAAAAACAAGCGTGGTGAGAGGGATTGGTTTCGGTCAGGTTGAGCCAAGTATCCATTGGGTTGTTAATAGTAAAGGGACCCACTTGATGGGCAAGGTTAATCTGGTAGACATTGCCATCTCGAATGGCCTCTTGTGTACGATGGACAGCTGTTTCATACTGTTCTTGGGTCATCGAGTATTGAACAGTGTGTTCTGGGTTGGTTGCAACCGGTTTCCTTTGAGGTGGTTCCGTTTGTAGAAGAGCGTTGATCTGCTTGACATGCTCCGCCGTACCCCAAATGTACCACTGTCCACTGGGTTGATGAAGGGCAACACTGTGATCCGCTAGCCAACCGTGAAAGCGTCCATCAAAGGCAATGATACTCAATAAACCTTGTAAAAAAGGAGGTGTCAGATCTGTTAAATCCGATTGCTGTTGGATTGTACGGGTTGGAAATTGTAGATTTTTCCATTCATATCCTTGATACCACCATTGGTTTTGACGGGACAACGCACAGACTCTCCACTGATCGATATCGATGATGGCACAAAAATCACTGTCAGACAATCGTTTCCAAACTATATCTGTGGAGACAGTTGGTGTCCATCGATGGAGGCTGGGCGACATCTTAGTCGATCGAAACCCGTACAAGAGTTGGGGTTGGATTGGCATCAAATGATGATACTTGCATACCAACCTCACTTGGACTGGTGGCTTTCGTGACTGTTAGCCCTGTTTGGTTGAAGGAAATGTTCAGTTGTGCCACTGGCATGGTGGAGATATTTCTTTCCAATACCAAAAACAAAACTGGTGCATTTATGGATACTGCCAGATTGAGGGCTTCCAAGAAGCGACCATCAGCCAGCGCAGTATTACCGACAATGCATAGAACAGGACGCTTTGAGGAGATTGCCAATCCGATACTTTGTAAAGCTCGCTCTCCAACCGTTCCAATAGTGGGTGCAATTTTGTAGTTGCGCGCACCATTTCCCAGTGTTTCCATCGAGGCGCCACGCAAGCAAGCCACATGTT
>CAKZLX010000596.1 GCA_937127265.1 uncultured Pseudomonadota bacterium | reverse complement strand
AGAGCTTAAGGTGAAAAAGTATTTGAAACGATTGTCTACGATCGCAATATTTTGGACATGATCCGCGAAGAGTACTTGGTACCCTTGCGTGGATATCGGATCAATACCGATGCAGACCTCCATAATCTTCTGGGAGAAGAAGAAGGCCGTGAACGAGTCGATATCGAATCACGCAATGCACTAGTCGCCCGCTCCATCCAAGAATTGGCACGCGATAGACGTACCATTGTCTTTTGTGTGACCGTCATTCACGCCATCAATTTGGCTCGTTCACTCAACAATTTGGGCATCCCCACCGGTGTGGTCTATGGCGATATGCCCAGAGAAGAACGATTAGCCACCCTCAAAAAATTTCGCCAAGAACAATACATGTGCCTCACCAATGTGATGGTACTCACCGAAGGATTCGACGACCCCGGTGTTTCCTGCATCGCGATGGCGCGCCCCACCAAATCTGAAGGACTCTATGCCCAGTGTGTCGGGCGAGGTGCTCGATTGGCTGAGGGAAAAGAAGATTGTTTAGTCTTAGACTTTGTGGATCTTTCTGATTTATCGTTAGTTAGTTTACCTTCCTTGGTCGGACTTCCCAAAGAATTAAACCTGGAAGGAGAACTGCTGGCCGATGCAGTGGAAACTTATCGCAATCTGCCTTTTGATTTTCCAGCCTTCGAAATGGAAGCCGCCGAAATAACCCTCAGCGATGTCAAACACCGTGCCCAAGCCTTTGACCCTCTCACCATGGAACTGCACCCCGAAGTGGTTGCCATCACCACCAACGGTTGGTTCTCCCTGGGACAAAAGGGACTGGGACTCCACTATTGGGACCACCGAGAAAATCTTTGCACCGCCACCATCTTGCGTAAACAAGGTAAAAATAGCCGTGGACGGCGCAAACGGTATGCTGTTCATATTGACGATGTTGAAGTCGCCACCTTTACCAAAATCATTGATGCAGTAGAAGCGGTCGATTATGAAATCAACAAAATGGGCAAAGTCCAACGCCTGACCGCACGAGACGATGCCGATTGGCGACTGGCAGATGCCCCCGAAGTGGTCCAACAACAACTACAATCCTTTCGACCGCCACGACGAGCCGAAAATCTCAGTGATGCCTTGGGCTACTTGCTGTATGCCAAACACAATCCTGCGGTGATGGGCATCAATCCTTCTGTTGCTCAAAACAGTATTGAGCAATCCTTGCAGTCTACGACGAAGAATCGGGGATGGCCGTCTCCATGGAAGTCATCGGTTTAGCCCCTAGTTCAGCCTCTTGTTCAAGATGACGAATCTGCACTTTGTCAATCGCTCTTGGGGTGCCTGAAATAATGGTGAATTCGGCGTCGGCAATCGGAAAAACATCTCCTTCGACAGGAATGTACCCCAACTCTTCAATAATCAGTTCGCCTACACGCATGTCGGGAAGATTGACCATGATCCATTCATTGACATCTACCGCATCGGCTTCGGCAATCACCCAAACGGTATCCTCAGAAATGCGCTCAATCTCAGGCACTTCCAAATCGGTTTCATCAACGATGTCACCCACCAAGACTTCCAAAACATCTTCGAGGGTCAATACCCCCAGCATTGTCCCAAATCCATCCACCACAATCGTGAGATGTTGCTTGGTCTTTTGAAAATGCTTCAACAAGGCATCACCAGAAGCCGTCGAGGGAATATAGGTAGGTTCCGAAGCGAATTCACGAACTGTTTTCTGTCCATTTCCTTCGGCAAGTCCTTGTAAAAGATTTCGAAGATGAACCACACCTTCCAATTTATCAAAAGAACCATCAATCACCGGCAAACGAGTATGGGTCAAGGAGGCCAATTGCTCGCGAATATCATCCAACTTTTGATTGGCTTGTAAATAATCGACCTTAGCCAATGGAGTCATAATATCATCAGCATCGACATCACCCAAAGTAACGACATTGTGGATGAGATTACTTTCTTCTTGATCAATGATGCCAGCACGATGCCCCAATTCCGTAAGGGCTTTGATCTCTGCTTCACTGGTGACTGCCAATCCAGAACCTGAAAATTTGGTAAAGGGTCGGGTAACAAAATCCAACACCCAGATGAAGGGTT
>CAKZLX010000595.1 GCA_937127265.1 uncultured Pseudomonadota bacterium | reverse complement strand
ATTACTTCAAAATCTGAATGAAATGGTTCTTGAGTTAATATTCTTGAAAAGCTATCGTAATTTTCTTCTTTTACAGGATTTGGACGCTTTTTTAACTGACCAAATAATGTAAATAAATTCATTAAATCTTTCTCGGTAGTTGCTTCATTTATAGATAATGATACTAAATTATCTGAAACATAATTAAAGTTAACCTTAAAAGATTCAGCCACAGGTTTTAATCTTGCTTCTTCAATTTCAATTAAAAGTGTGTCAAAATAAGAAGTGTTTAATTGCTTAAAACCAGCTTTTTCTAAATAATTAGCAACTAGTTTTGTTTTGTTGTGTACGGTATCTGCAATGTATTGCATGCCGCTTTTACCATGATAAACCGCATACATTGCGGCCACATTTGCCAACAAAGCCTGCGCAGTACACACATTAGACGTTGCCTTCTCACGTCGAATATGTTGTTCACGAGACTGCAATGCCATCCGTAACGCTTTTTTTCCAGACGCATCTCGACTCACCCCAATAATCCGTCCTGGCATGGAACGCGACAATTCCTTTGAGCAGGCCAAAAACGCAGCGTGAGGACCACCGAACCCTAAGGGCACGCCAAAACGTTGTGAATTCCCGACAACGATATCGACATTCATTTCACCGGGTGGTTTGAGCATGGTTAAGGCCATCAAGTCTGTAGCCATCACCACCATTGCCCCCACAGACTGTGCGGAGGTAATGGTGTCTTGATACTCTTCAAGAGTCCCCAATGTCGATGGGTACTGAAGTAAAACACCGATGGTATCCTGATCAAAAGTACAGTCACGATGATTGACAACAATCGCTTCAATCCCCATTGGTTCCGCACGAGTTTGGATAATTGAGATGGTATTGGGATGACACAATTCAGAGATCAAAAACTTCTTGGTTGACTCATCTTTTTTACGACGTTTCAGTTTGGTTCGCACAACCATGGCCATCGCTTCAGCGGCGGCGGTGGCTTCATCCAACAATGATGAATTGGAAATCTCCATACCCGTCAGATCTTGCACCATGGTTTGAAAGGTCAATAAAGCCTCCAAACGACCTTGGGAAATCTCAGCTTGGTATGGCGTATAAGATGTGTACCAACTAGGGTTTTCAATGAGGTTTCGTAAGATTACTGTTGGCGTATGACATCGGTAGTAGCCCATCCCCATAAAACTTCGCCAAACCTCATTTTGGCTTGCCATTTCTTGTAAACGATTCAACGCCTCAGGTTCTGTCAGCGGTTCAGGCAATGTCAACTGTCCCTGCATTCGAATCGCGGCAGGAATTGTTTCAGCAATGAATGATTCCATTGATGTTGCGCCCACAACATCTAGCATCGTGGAAATATCTGCATCCGAAGGACCAAGATGGCGTCGGATAAAGTTCTCATGTGTACCCATAGTGACCTCAGTATAAAAAGACTGTTCTCATTTAGCCGATTTCAAGTCTTTTGCCGATATAAACAACACATAATTTCACAAGAAAAAGTGCAGTTTGATACGGATTGACAAAGCAAAAAACAAAAAAGCCCCTACCGAAGTAGGGGCTTCTATTTTTAGCATATTAACGAGTAATCACAACAGATTATGTCAGATCATCTACGTCACAAGCACAAGGTGTTTTGCAACAGTCTTTGATTACTTGTTTGCTTTCTTCTCAGCGCGGTCTTTTAAGCCTTTACCAGCTTTGAAAGAAACAACGTAAGTAGCTTTGATGTCAATCTTGCCATCTTTGTACTTTTTGCTCAATTCTTTTTCTTTCTTCGCCAACTCTGCTTTGCTCAACTTGTCAGCACCAGGAACGCGCCACTCATTCTTGCTTGCATTGTATGCAGGGTGAGTACCTTTACGATCGTCACGGTAGCGAGTTGAGAAAGTACCGAAACCAGGAATAGTAACTTTGTTACCTTTTGATTTTGCTTTCTTGCTTTTTGGAGCTGGTTTTGCGAACAAGTATTCTGCAATGATACCATCTTCATCAAACAAGGCAGTGATTGCTTCAGCAGCCAATGCTTTAGTGATTTTAACGTTTTCAGAGCTACCACCGTTAAGGGTCCAGTAGAGAGCTTCAGACAACTCTTTTTTGTTCAAGTTACCGTCTTTGTCAGACTTTTCTTTTTTTGCGCCTTTTTCAAGGAAATGTACTTTAAGCTTATCAGCCATGGGATTCTCCAAGGTTGGATTATATTGAATTGAAAGTTAGATTGGATGTACACCGATAACATCGAATGCACTCTCATATATCAACAAAGTTTTTTATTTCGTGCAAGCAAAAACAGTTCTCTTTTCTAAAAAAAAATCACAAAATTAAAACCAAAACCCTAAAACCCCCTAAAAACGGGGGCCTTCGACTAAATTATTTTTTTACACAGCTGCATCTTTTTCTCAAAAGGATCCTGTGATAATATCGTGCAAACGGTAAATACACTATATTTTGGAGTCATTATGATAACATTCCTCTCCTTATTTTTTATCTCTGAACACCTTTTTTTAGCCTACGCAGACCCTACTGAAGATACAGATACCTCAACCACAATAGAATCGAGCGATGACAATTCGGATGAAAGTTCAAATGAAGATCAATCCGACAATACTGCTCAAGAGACAGAGCAAACAAACGAACCAGAACCCGTTCGTCCCAATATTGAACCCTTACAACAACTAGAGGTCCCTGAAGAAGTGACCCCACCAACAGATCAAACCGATTCTCCGACATTGTCTTTCAACCCAGATGACGCTCAATCCTTAGACACAACATTAACCAAAGAACAAATCAAATGGCTGCAACCAACCCGTGGCAAACTCCCCCAAAATCCTTATCAACACATTGACTTCACCGCCTACACTTTAGAGTGGGGTGAGGTCCAAGCCGGTTTAAACCGCAGTAGTGTTGGTATTCTGCCACGTACTCAAGTAGGAACACAAATACCTTTATGGCTGTTGGGCGTTCAAAATGTCAACGCAAAAGTAAATGCGGTCCGTCTTGGTCCTGTCGATCTGGCACTCACTGGCAATTACATCAAACTAGCACCAACACCTGAACAGTCACTTTCTATTCAATACTATGGTGTTGGTGGATATGGATCGTTTCGAATTGTAGACAATTGGAGTATCCATGCAGGTGGGCAATATGCAGAACTCAATCTCAATGGTCTGCCCAATCTAAATGCCCTCAGCGGTCCCATTAAACGATTTTCTCAACTAACCGATGAAGATATCGCCAATGTGACCAATGCGATTGAAGAATCAATTGATTATAGTCGCTCTGAAAAGATTTTTTCTGCCAAAGTAGCCACAGATGTTCGTTTGAACCGTCGCGACTCTTTTATTGTACAAGGTAACATGATGCGTTCGGAGACAACTGATAGTGGTCTTTCTGTTGAAGCACAAGACGTTGGACTCGACTTGGAATCTGACCAGATCTCTTCTCCATTATTTCAATACCTATTGGTGCCACAAGAAAGTTCCACCAATTATGGTGTATCACTGGCCTACCAAGCGTCGTTTAAACGAGCCTATTTGCGTTTTGGGGTTGGCTATTCTACCATTCCCTACGCTTGGCTACTACAAAGTCTAGATTTAACTTGGCGCTGGGGTGGTCAAACCAAACGACGCGCCAATGACATAGAAAGCTTCTGGGAACTGAACAAAAAACTCAATTCACAAGGTGCTGACACCAAAAAATAATCCAATTAAGTTTCTATTTGATAGATTATAGGATCATTACGGACATATTTTGTCCACAAACATTCCAAACCTCCTTTTAGATATGGTATAATCACTGTATCCAAACGGAGGTTTTCTCATGAAACATCACACCCTACACCACTGTTCAAGTATTGCAACCAAGTTTCGCGACTTGGCGACTTGGATAGAACAACATGGCGTCACACCTTGGCACATCGAGTTCGAATGGACTTGTATGAATCTCATCGTTCATCTGGACAACAGCATCTTTTTAGAACTGTTCCCTCATGCAACACCAACTGTCGATAGTATCGGAGTCACTTGGCGTGCTCAAGAAAGTGGCCTCATCTTTCAAAGTTTCTCAACCCACTCCATCAACAAAAACAAACAGTACAACACGACCATCCATCCACACACCAACCTGCGAGACTCAGCATGAAAACATTTAAAGCCGTAGAAGAAACCTTTCATTATTCAGAATCTTGGATCAAAAGCATCTTTGCCAATGATGGTCAATTTCGCATTGATTCGATGATCATCTCTGGTGTACTTGGTGCTGGCTGGATGTCACCATGGGAAATCTGGCAAGCCTACCAAACCCACCTCCCCAGCCAGATTCTCCGTCAACAATGGGAACATCGTATCCAATGGCTACCCATGTTACGAAGTCTCTATGAAGAACAAACCCAACGCTCCATCGATGTCGCCTGGCGCCGAGTTCATCACCCCGATCACGCTTGGGCATCAGCCAGTATCCTTGGACTCAGTCACGACCCCATCAAACAAGAAGATGGCGGTGTATTGTTTATCACCAGCAGTGAGCCTGACGCTTGGGCAAAAGATGGAACTCACATCAAAGGTTGGAAACGTGTTCTACCTCCAGACATTGCCATGGAAGCGTACTGGATGATGATTTGTTCAGACCTTCCTTGGATCGATATTATGGTTGGTCTTCCCTGCCCCAAAAATCTGATGCAAGGACGAATCATCCGCATCGAAAAAGATGAACGACTGCAACAAAACTTATTTCGTAGTGCTGAACAATGGCGTGAAAACCATCTGATCAAAAATCAGTGTCCTCCGATTGATGCATCACGTTCTTGTGCTTCCTTCTTACTTGATCGTTTCTCTGTGGGTAATGATGCCTTACGTCCAGCAACCAAACAAGAGGAAACGCTCTTAGACGACTACGAAAAAAGTCTGGAAGAATTTCGTATGGCGGAAGCCAAAGTACAACTGTTGAAAAATCAAATCATCAAACAAGTTGGTCACTTTGGTGGACTTGAACGAGAAGATGGTGGACAAGCCCTGTTACATCGCAGCCGTCACCAACTCATCATTCAATTGAAAAAAGGCTCTCGTACTAACGTGGCATAATCTGATAGACATCAATGGTGGGACAATCGATGATTTGGTTGTCCACACCAAAGATGTCATTGCGGGCACGCCGAGCCAGTACTCTCCCAGCAGTTTCGTCAACGATCACATAACGATAGCCCCAATCGTAGAGTTGTCTTGTATCTAGTGCGCCACGACCATCCATCGCTTGCCGCCACCCAATATCACGAAGACGTTTCCCCGGAAACACAACGCCTTCTAAGGCCCACGACCCTGTGGCGATAGTCGCTCCAGATTGTTCATGTACCATTTGAAACAAACGAGACTTCAAAGAACTTTCAAACCATTGATCGTCCGCACCATCCCAAGGCCAAACCAAAACAGGCCCATCTAACTTGTCCTTAGAGATACAAGACAAGTCAGGTACAGTCGTCGTGGGTATACGCAAAGACAAGCCACCAAACCATAAGGCGTCACCCAAAAGCAAGCCCCAAACCCAAACACCCTTTCTACCGAGTCGATGTACCAGCAAACCTGTGCTCACCGAAGTTCCGATTGTAAACAATACAAAATACCGTGAAGGTTGAGTAAATGGTCGTAACAATACATCCGCGATCGAATTCAACAAGCCAAATAAACTGGGAAACCCACCCCAATCAGACCCTGTGACCAACAACAACCCAAAGACACTCGCCGTGATCCAAATCCAAGTTTGACGAATCCACAGTCCACAAAACAACACCAGTAGTGTTGAAAATCCCAAATATTCCCGACCCTGCATGTGAATACTATCCATTGACCCTGAGGGCCACAATACCGAACGAGGTTGAAGCAAGGACAGCCACTCAGTCCGTGCCCAAGGACGTTCAATCGCTGGAAAATGAAGACCAAACAGTTGCGTATAGCCAGTTGGTCGCACACTTTCGTAATCCCCAGATGCACCTTTGAAAAGCAACATCACCATGCCCATCACCACCAGTCCACCAAGAAGCCATCTCCAGCCTCTCCACGTTCGATGAATACACATCTCTAACAATAGAAACACAGGTAATACTGGCGCTAAATACGGATTTTCTAATCCTTGGAGCCCCATCATTAGCATGACGACGATCCATAAAACATTCGACTGTCGTTCGATATTCTTGTAATAGGCTGTCAGTCCCCAGATCAACGGTAAACAGGCAACTCCGACAGTTCCTGTCTCTCCTAAGGTAAAAACCATGTATCGAGAAACTACACAGACCAGTCCCATCGCACCCAAAGCCAATTTATTTAAACCCAACTGTTTACCCAAGAGCATCAACGACAGCATCGAGATAATCAAAACAGCCCAATTGCAGATTGTGGTCGCCCATGCTGGTCCAAAACCTACATCCAA
>CAKZLX010000594.1 GCA_937127265.1 uncultured Pseudomonadota bacterium | reverse complement strand
CTCTCCACTTTGAAACTACGTACCTTTTGTATATACGGTGTGCTATATGGTGTGTTGGGGGCTTTTGGGGTGATTTGGTTGCTGGTTTGTTTTTGTGGGCTGGTTGATTTAGCAGTTGGCTTTTCCTTCGGAGGTGTTGTCTCGTTGGTGTAGACTGTTTCGGTGGTTTAGGTGCTAGTCTGTTTTTGTAGGTTGGTTGATGATGGTGTTGGATTTGTTGGTACGCCTCACTTTGATATCCTGTTGACAGGTTGTGAATTCGCCATCCACTCTCCACTTTGACATTACGGTTGTTTGGCATATTTGGTACGGTATCTGTGTTGCTGTCAGCGGTGTCGATAGTCTTTTTATCACCACAAGCAAAGAGTGCTGAAATAAGAACCAATGTATTCGTAGTCTCCATTCTTCATTTTGATGAAAGGGACTGGGTTTGAGGTATCGTTGGCAAGGTCCTTGCAGAGAGGGATACTGATAAAATACTGTCGATTGATTTGATTGTAAGATATACTATGTACATTGTCTTGATCACAGGTATACGAATCGGAGAAGAAGGTGCTGTTGCTATTGGGATTGTTTGGATGTCGTGCAGAAGCACCGGAAGATTATGATGCTTTGCTCGCTTATATGGTCGAGCACTTTCATGATGATCCTGCTTATTTAGAGGATGGTGTCGCCCAAATGCTGACCTTGCTCGATGAGGATGTAGCCAAAAAGTTGGATCGTGGACAACGAATGCAAACCCTGACCGCTGAGGCGATTGATACCTTGGAGCCGGGACTGACTACGCAACCTGAATTGCTGGGGATTGTTCGCTCACGGGACTTTCCTTATACGGTCGAAGATTTGGCGCATACCAATTTTATGGTTCACCCCAGTGATGTATTCACCAATCCCGATGCCATCAATGAACGCACTTATATTGGTGAACCGGAATGTTTTGTTGAGGGAGATTGTTCGGAACTAGAGTATGAAGCCACCTTGCAACGCTTCTTGCCGTTGGGTATCGATGCCACCATTTACTTTCATACCCACATCCGTTGGGTGGAATCGGAGATGGGTCCAGTGTTCGTCCAACAGCGGTGGTTGACTGATACACCCGAAGTGAGCGTCGATTGGATACATCTGAACCACGGGTATTCTTTTGCCATCACTATCCCTTGGGAAGACGAGGATGGTCTGCGAGCCAAGCAGATAGAGCACATTTGGGGTGACATTGCGCTGGGTGACATACCGTTGCCTGAAGAAGGCGCGTTCATGGTAGCCAGCGACGTTTTGGGTGGGATTCTTCGCCAGTTTGAAGACTATTTGGATTCCCATCCAAGATAGTGGTTTGGCGGACTAGATAGCGTGAAATCATCATTGGAAGGCTTGTTGGGTCCCTTACGGTTACCAATTTGGGGCATGATGTCACTGTGGCTGGCGATGGTCGTGGGTACGCTATGCTGGTTGGAAAATCTGACGACAATTGCTGAAGCCTCGTATTGTTTTATGGATGCGGTCTTGTGGGTGGATGGACTGATTAACTTTCAGTATGGTGATGTGATCAGTGGTCAGGTGGAAGGTGATCGTCCCCCGTTGAGTTTGTGGATGGGGGCTTGGCTCTACGCCTTTGGGTACAGCGAGGTACAAGCCTTACAAATGGTAGCCCGTTTGTCGTTCTCGGTGTTGGTGGCGACTACGTTAATAGGCTTGCTGCGATGGACTTCTCCACTGGTTATAATCGGTGCTGTTGGGATGATGATGGGGTCTTCGGCCTTTGGTAAACTGATCATCTGGCTCAATGCTGAAATGTTGGTCAATGCCCTGTTTGTGGTACATTTATTTGTGGGTTGGTCGCTGTTGCGGGCTGAACCATCTTCGGTGTGGCAACGTCGAGGTTGGTTGGTGGGGACTGGTTTGGTCGCTGGATTGGCTGTCTGTGCCAAAGAGCAGGGCATACTGCTCTTTCCCTTATCGGTGCTTGGTGTGGTGGGATTGACTTGGTCGGGATGGCGTTCGGCATTTGCCAGATTGGGTTGGTATATGTTGGGTGCAGTACCTTTGTTGGGTTGGTATGGTGTGCATTTGTATGCCCAGTGGATCTACGGTGAAAAGTGGAAGATTTTTACATCGGACCTTTCTTTGATGGCTGGGGCTACTGACTTTGATGGTCAAATGCAACTGGAGACCACTTGGGGCTCTTTTGGCCAACGTTTTGGGCTTACCGATTCTTGGTGGTCATTTTTAGATGCCTCCTCCAGTTCCTTGATGCAAGACATGAAAACACCGATTTTGTTTTGTCTGGGTTTTAGTTTGTTTACTGCGGTATCCCTTTGGGCGAGGAACTTTTGGTTAACCAAACCAACCACAGTACGTTGGGGAGAGGGTATTTGGATATTCGTGCATTTGCTGGCGGTGGTACCCTTAATTGTGGTGCCGATTTTTGAACCCTATCACTACACCGTATTGTGGGCACCAGCAGTCATTCTATTGGCTTGGTCGACCCAAGTGTGGCTCGATATCTTTCGTTGGAAAGGTCTGTTGGCCTTATCTGGTTTGCTTTGGTTTACTTGGAATGGTTCGTCAATTGAGCAAACCCTTCAACTTGAACGAGAGACCTGTATTTCAACCCGCATTATGTCTGTACGGGGTTGGATGCGACAACAAACCTCCAGACGGGCAACGCTATGGGTGACCGATTCCTTGACCCAGTATGACAAGGCGATTTATCCTCAACGTGCCAAAGCCTATTCTCAATATGAGGGAGAGTGTTCTTATCAGGACTACGTAGCCACCTCAGGTTTGAGTAACGAGGCGGCCTTGTTTGCCAGCGAGCGTGAGCAGTTTCCAAAGGCATGGAGCAAGGTACACGAAGTGGTCTCCATCAACAAAGAAGTCTGGCAAATCTATCGGGCGGTCTGTCATGAGAGAGTGGAATAACAAGTCACAGTATGCTATGAAGTGAACATAATTGAACTTGGAGATGTTATGAAACAAATTAACTGTCCACATTGTGATCAAGGATTACAAGCATATCAGCACAATGACATTGATATAGAGTATTGTCCTTCTTGTAAAGGCGTCGTATTGGATGAGGGAGAGTTGGATCCAGTCGCGATAGAGACTGCAGGGAGTATTGAATACAGTACCTTTGCCTCGCCAACGATTGTCACTGAAAATAAACAGACGATATCTTGTCCCAAGTGTCCAACACTCACACCAATGCAAAAGGTTGGGTTTTTAGGCGATCAAACCATCGTATTAGATCACTGTGATGCTTGTGGGGTGATTTGGTTGGATTACCAAGAGCTAGAACAAATCAACACGAAGATGACACAACTGAATCAAAGCTCTACTACAAGTCCATTGTCGGTACGGATTCTAAATGCGATGGTCTATTTTGGACTCTATTCGGTCTAGTCAAGAATCATTTGGTCACCATTGCAGTCCCAAACTCTGCTTCCCAAAGATGACCCCATCAAAAATCGATTTTGCTACACCTCGTCCAGCACCAGCACAGACCATCAAGGGCAAGAGGTGTTCCGAACGAGGATGACACAGTTGTGACGAAGGGGCAATTGTCCACTGTCGAAGGTGTTCAAGCATCTCCGAACGGGACATTTGGGTACAGACTTGACGTAACCACTGGTGAAAGGCTACATTGGCCTCTCGATGACGCGGATCTGGTGAGAAAAATGCCCGCAAGTTGTGATAGGAAAACCCTGATCCCAGCAATAAGATACTGTCATCCAATCCTTTGAGTGCCTCTCCCAAGCGAATGTGTAGGGAAGGATCCAAACTACGGTGTAAGGATACTTGAACCACTGGGATATCAGCGCTGGGATACATCAGTTTCAAAGGAACAAAGACCCCGTGGTCTAGTTTGCGGGATGTCGTTTGTGAGGTGGGTAGGTTGGCTTGTCTTAACAATTGTTCGATCTGCTGTGCCAAGACCGGGTGCCCAGAGACTGGGTAGGTGATCTCATAAGACTCTTTGGGAAAGCCACTGTAATCATACAACAAAGCTGGATTGGGGTGACTGGTAATGGCAAAGGTCGATTCCTCCCAGTGTGCACTGATTACCACAATCGCCGAAGGTTTTTCAAGGGTGGTCGGCAATTGTTGGAGAAAAGAAATCAAGGTTTGGTGTCGTGGGTCGTTTAACAGTGGTAAGGGACCACCACCATGTGGGATGAAAATAGGACTCGTCATCTGTTTTCTCGTGTAAAGACAATTGGAAATTAACGGGTAAAGACAATGTCCAAGCCATCAATACGCAAGGTAGCTCGCGCGGGGAGATTGGGGTCCACAGACAGAATGGCGTTGGATTCTTTTTTGCGTTCCAACAGAATACTGTGTCCTTCAGAACGCCCGATCCAACTGGCAGTAAAGTCAATGATTCGTTCTTCGGATTCGATGTACACCTTACCAAATTGCTGTCCGCTCATATCCATTTCCAAAGTCCAACCTTGCTTGGATGTCCAAGTGCCTGACCAATCGACAGTTTGAAAGGTGGTCGGTTTGTGAATCCGCAACCAGTCGTGTTCGGTGTTGGGACAGAGCATGTACATCAAGTCGTTGTCATCCGGCTCATACAACCAGTCAAGGGTGCATCGACCATCCAGTCTGACTTTTAACACTTCGTTTTCGGGCCGCCATTTGGCTTTGTGAATAGTGGCTTGTTGTGAGGGTGGGATTTGAATGATCCACTCTGTTTTACCGTCGTTGCTGATGAGCAGTTCGCCTTTGCCCTCGTGATACCAAATCCCGTGGTTAAATTGTGGGGTGAGCGTCTGCAGTCGCTGATGGGTTTGGGTGACTTTATTATTGGTCATCACCAATCGATTTTCCACCATCGAAAATCGAGAGTTATTGACTTGCAGTGTTTGGCTAGCCCAGTCCCACTTGCCCATGAGTACGGTTGGTTTTTTGTTCATCAACACCAAGGGCATCGGTCCATCTCGCATAATCGGAATGAATACTTTGACACCACTTTCCGATTCCCAATAGCCGGTGAGGTCTACGGTTTGAGCTTCTTTGGCAAATACATTTTGCGTGAAAAAGCCCAATACTGTCAGACAACTGAACACTATCATTGGGCACCTTGAATGATCCATTGCTCGATGATTTGTTGATCGACCGCTGAAATCGGTGCACCACCTTGTGGCATTTGACTACCATAGGCTGTAGTACCTTGAATCTTCAAGTACATGTAGGAATTGGTCGCGTCGCCCGGGGTAATCCACGGCATGTTGGCAGCCGCATTTGAACCAGAGTAGTCACCCGATTGGGTGTTTAACAGTGTGTTCAAACTGGAGAACTGGTTACTGTGGCATCCCGTACAAGAAGACCCGTTCAAAATCGGCAAAATGTCGTTGGCATAGGTGTATTGTTGGACGGTACCACCACAAGCGTCATTTTCCACCCCAGGCGTACCCAAGTCACCGGAAGCCATCGCAGTGGTGGGTTCACACCAGTTGGACCCATCATCGTTGTCGGTTTCACTGTAGAACGATGGATCGAGGTTCATTGATGCCCCCGTTGGATTAGGGAAGGTTTGTCCATTGTCCCAAGCCACCATGTCCAACAGTCCCAAATCATTCCCCAAGACAATTTCATCTTCGGTGTTGCTGAGGGTCATTTGTGAACCATAGGCAAAGTCAATCTCGATACCACCATTGGCAGTGGTATCTCCATTTTTACCCAAAACCACATAGTCGTTGGATTCCACCACCAAGGTACGATCGATGGTGAATGAATCGGTACCCAAGTCGCTGATTTGCAAGCCAATCAGGTTGATGTCGGAGTTGGTGCTGTTGAATACTTCAAACCATTCGCCGTTGACATCACTGACCACATCCGGATTTTGCATCACTTCAGTCACCAGTATTGCACCTGTTTGAAGGTCGTTGGCAGTTTCCAGAAGGGCTTCGTCAGCATATCCGTCACAGTTGTCATCAACCCCATCACCTTGATCGTCAGGGCTACTTGGGTTGATCAAGGCATTGGTATCATTACAGTCCAAGCCATTGTAGGCAGAAGCCATGAAACCGTCGCCATCTTGGTCATAGTCGTTGGCGCTATCACAGTTGCTATCGACCCCATCGTACCAAGTGTCGGTGGCACCAAGGTAAATTGTGGCATCGGTATCATCACAATCGTTGCCGTTATGGTCGGCACTGTCTTGTCCATCACCATCTTGGTCGAAATCACTGGCACCATCACAATTTTCATCAATGCCGTTGTACCACGTTTCGCTAGCACCAGGATTTCGAGTGGCGTCGGTGTTGTCACAGTCATCGCCTCCTTGAATTGCTGGTGCTCCGTTCCAACCGTTGGCATCAATCGAACACTCCACATAGAAGTCCCCATCAAAGTCTACTTCATCACTGGGGAGAGACCCACCACACTGGTTGATCAGTCCATCACAGAGTTCCGGTGCATTTGGATAGGTTTGTGCTCGTCCGTCGTCACAGTCATTGTTGTCTTGGACATACCCACTGGGTTGGGTACAAGATTGGGTGGTGCTGTTGGGGTTTCCAAAACCATCGGCATCAGTATCGGCATACCAAACCGTAGAAGGGCTGATGTTGGCATTGAGATCGTCACAGTCAATACCACCATACCCATCCGAATCAAATCCATCGCCATCTTGATCGTAGTCGTTGGCGCCATCACAGTTGGAATCGATGCCATCATACCAGTCATCAGGTGCACCAGGGAATACTGTGTTGTCATCATCATTACAGTCTCCTTGGGTTGGGGTGAACCCATCTTGGTCTTGATCCACATCAGATAGACCATCGTCTGGGACACCGTCACAGTTGTCATCCACACCGTCACCGTTGTTATCGGAGGCGGAGGTGTTGATCAGTGGGTTTTCATCGTCACAGTCATCTCCACCATGCGCAGTTGCCCGTTCGCCATCGCCATCTTGGTCGTAATCGTCTAGTCCATCACAGTTAGCGTCGATTCCGTCATACCAAGCATCGGTGGCACCCACGTACACAGTGGCACTTTCATCATTACAGTCGTCGCCGCCATATTGATCCGAGTCAAAACCATCGCCATCTTGGTCGAAGTCATTGGCACCGTCACAGTTGGAGTCCGTTCCGTCATACCAAGTGTCCGTTGCCCCTACATAGACTGTGGCGTCGGTGTCATCACAGTCGGTACCGTTGTAGTCTGCTGAATCGAATCCATCTTGGTCTTGATCGAAGTCATTGTCGCCAGCACAATCTTGGTCAATACCATCGTACCAAACTTCGGTGGCATTAGGATGAACCGTTGGATCGTTATCATCACAGTCACCGTCAGCATTGGTATAACCATCGTTGTCATTGTCAACAATTGTCGCAGACTCATCGGCCACACCGTCACAATTGTCATCAACGCCATCCAAATTGTCATCGATGGCATTGGGGTTGATGAGGGCATTGCTATCATCACAGTCTGTACCACCATGTTGATCAGAATCAAAACCATCACCATCGGCATCAAAGTCTGAGAGTCCGTCACAGTCTTGGTCTATACTGTTGTAATAGACCTCAGTGACGCCTGGATTGATTTGTGGATCGGCATCTTGACAATCCCCACCACCCACGACATTGGCATCACCCAGCCAACCGTCGATGTGAATATCACAGATGGCGTATCCATCTTGGTCTTGATCCATTTCATTTAATGGGATGCTGTCATCACAGTCATTGTCCAACCCATCACAGATCTCATCGGCATTGGGATAGGAGTGTTCACTGTTGTCGTTACAATCACCTTCGTCAAAGATATAGCCCACTGGTTGGGTACAGCCCATTTGGGTATCGTCACCATTTCCATAGCCATCGGCATCGTTATCAGCAAACCAGACCGTTTGGCTGTTGAGTAGTGCTTCAGTATCGTCACAGTCGGTTCCACCATATCCAGCGGCAGTTTCACCATCGCCATCTTGATCGAAGTCATCATCGCCATTACAGTTTTGATCAACACCATCGTACCAAATCTCGCTAGCACCAGGATTGATGGTGATATCGTTGTCGTTACAGTCACCATCAAGGTTGGTGTATCCATCGCCATCGTTGTCTACGCCACCAACACCTTCATCGGTTTGTCCGTTACAGTTGTTGTCAATGTTATCGGCCGTGTTGTCAGCCGCATTGGGGTTGATCAAGGCGTTGCTATCGTCACAGTCGGTTCCACCATAGGCATCAGAGTCAAACCCATCTTGGTCGGCATCGTAGTCTGAGTCGCCAAAGCAGTCCTCATCTTTACCATTATAGAACGTTTCCGGTGCACCATAATAGATACCGGGGTTGTCATCATTACAGTCTGTTCCACCAAATTGGTCGTTGTCATCACCGTCACCGTCCATATCATAGTCGGAGAGACCATCGCAGTTTTGATCTACGCCATCATAGAACAACTCTTGGGCATTGGGGTTGATGTTGACATTGGCGTCGTTACAATCTCCGTCGAGTACCGAGAATCCATCCCCATCCAAGTCAGACCCTTCGTCGGTTAGACCATTACAGTTGTCATCGACTCCGTCAGCATTATCATCGGTTGCCGAAGTGTTGATCGCCGCGTTGGTGTCCTCGCAATCGGTTCCGTTGTAATCAATCGAGTCTTCACCATCCCCATCTTGATCGTAATCGGAGAGCCCATCGCAATTTTGATCGACACCGTCGTACCAAATCTCAGTGGCTTGGGTATTGATGGTGGCATCAATATCCATACAGTCGGTACCACCGTGGTCCATGCTGTCTTCACCATCGCCATCTTGGTCATAGTCACTGGCTCCATCGCAGTTAGAGTCGGTGCCATCGTACCAATTGTCTGGCGCACCAGGGTAGACTGTGGCATCGCTATCATCACAATCTCCACTGTCAGTCGTATAACCATCGCCATCGTTGTCGGTAGCACCATCTTCATCAATCTGCCCGTCACAGTCATCATCGACCCCGTTGTTGTTGGCATCAACGATTCCAGGATTGATCAGCAGATCGTTGTCATCGCAGTCAGTACCACCATAGTCAACCGAGTCATAGCCGTCTTCGTCACGGTCATAGTCTGAGTTGCCACCACAATCTGAGTCTACACCATCATACCATGGATCGTTGGCACCCAAGAAGACATAGACACTGGTGTCATTACAATCGGTACCACCATATTGATCCGAGTCGTATCCATCGCCATCCTGGTCGTAGTCAGAGAGATCGTCACAGTTTTGATCGATCCCGTCGTACCAGATTTCATTGGCGTTTGGACTGATTGTGGCGTCGTTGTCGTTACAGTCACCTTCAGAACTACGTACGCCATCCCCATCATTGTCAATCTCATCTTCGTCGGCAGAACCATCGCAGTCATCATCAACGCCATCGGCATTGTCATCGGTAATGCTGGGGTTGATCAGTTCATTGGTATCATTACAATCCAATCCACCGAACTGGTCAGAAGTATAGCCGTCACCGTCTTGGTCAAAGTCGTTGTTGCCAGCACAGTCTGAATCCACATCATCATACCAAGCATCAGGTGCACCTGGATAGATGTCGGCGTCGTTGTCGTTACAGTCACCTTCATCTTCGGTGATGCCATCGCCATCCAGATCGGTTGAGATTCCACCATTGTCAATTACACCATCGCAGTCATCGTCAATACCGTTGCTGTTGTTATCATCTCCGGATGTGTTGACATCGACATTGGTATCATCACAGTCAGTACCACTGTATTCCAGAGGTTCTTCGCCATCGCCATCTTGGTCAAAGTCGTTGTCACCAGCACAGTCTGAGTCTACGCCGTCATACCAAACCTCGGTGGCTCCAGGGTAGATGTCAGGGTCATCATCATTGCAGTCCCCTTGAGATTCATCGTATCCATCGCCATCTTGGTCACCAGGAATTGCGCCATCATCAATTTGTCCGTTGCAGTCATTGTCAATATTATCGAGGTTAGCGTCGGAGGCAGAGGTGTTGATCAGTGGATTTTGATCGTCACAGTCCACACCACCATATTGGGTAGCGTCTTCCCCATCGCCATCTTGGTCGAAGTCGGATTCGCCATTGCAGTCGGAGTCAATGCCGTCATACCAAGTGTCGATAGCACCTGGATAGACGTCAGGATCGTTGTCGTCGCAGTCACCCTCGGTAAAACTGAGGCCATCGCCATCCATATCGGCACTGTCGTCAGCGACCCCATCGCAGTTGTCATCAATGCCATCGCCATTGTCATCAGTGGCATCAGGGTTGATATTGGGGTCATTGTCATCACAGTCTAGTCCGCCAAACTGATCGGAGATATAGCCGTCCCCATCAAAATCGGTAATTTGTCCACCATTGTCAGGAGTACCATCGCAGTCGTCGTCAATACCATCATTATTGTTGTCAGATGCTTGGGTGTTGATAAACGCATCGGTGTCATTGCAATCGGTACCACCATAATCAATGGAGTCCTCACCATCTTCATCTTGGTCAAAGTCAGAACCACCACTGCAATCTTGGTCGACGCCATCGTACCAAATTTCAGTGGCACCACTGTAGATAAAGGTGTCAGCATCATCACAGTCCAATCCACCATAGTCGATTGAATCATCGCCATCTTGGTCGGCATCAAAGTCCGAGAGTTCATTACAGTCTTGGTCGATACCATCGTAATAGATTTCCGTGGCAGAAGTGTTGATGTTGGGGTCAGCATCATCACAGTCAGCACCGTTGTAATCAATTGCGTCTTCCCCATCTTGGTCAGCATCAAAGTCGGAGAGCCCGTCACAGTTAGCGTCAATGCCATCATAATAAGTTTCGACAGCATCAGGGTTGATGGTTGGGTCAGCATCATCACAGTCGCCGTCATCTTCGGAGAAACCATCATCATCCAAGTCTGCGGCACTGACACTGCCGTTGTCTGCTGTACCGTCACAATCATCGTCGACCCCATCATTGTTGATGTCTAGGGCATCGGGATTGATGTTGGGATCTGTATCATTACAGTCAAAGCCACCGTACTGGTCGGAAATTTCACCATCACCATCTTGGTCAAAATCGTTGTCACCCGCACAGTCTTGATCGACCCCATCGTACCAAACCTCGGTGGCACCAGGGAAAATAGCCACATCTTCATCGTTGCAGTCCCCAGAGAGTTCATCGAAGCCATCGCCATCTTGATCACCAGGTTGCGCACCATCATCGATTTGACCATTGCAGTCGTTGTCGAGTCCATCCAAATTGGCGTCGGAGGCAGACGTGTTGATGTATGGGTTGCTATCATCGCAGTCGGTTCCACCGTATAGGTCAGAATCCTCACCATCAAAGTCAACATCGTAGTCAGACATTCCGTCACAATCTTGGTCGATGCCATCGTAATAAACCTCGTCTGCTTCAGGGTTGATTGGCGGATCATCGTCATCACAATCGCCTGCATCAGGTGTATAGCCATCCCCATCGAGATCGTTAGAATCAATGACGCCATCGTCAGGTGTGCCATCGCAGTTGTCGTCCGCACCATCACCGTTGTCATCAGCGGCATCAGGGTTGATTAAGGCATCGCCATCATTACAATCGGTTCCACCATATTGGTCCGAGTCGAACCCATCCCCATCTTGGTCATAATCAGAGAGACCATCGCAATTTTGATCAAAGCCATCGTAGTAGATCTCAATCTCAGCAGGACTGACGGTGCCATCCGTGTCATCACAGTCGGTACCGCCATAGTCAGCAGAATCAAATCCATCCATATCTGCATCAAAGTCAGACCAACCGTCACAGTCTTGGTCTACCCCGTCATAATAGATTTCAGTGGTACCAACTTGGATGGTGGGATCGGTATCATCACAATCATTACCACCATATTGGTCATGGGTATCACCATCGCCATCTTGGTCGTAGTCGGATAATCCGTCACAGTTTTGGTCGAGTCCGTCATACCAAATCTCTACCGCTCCAGGATAGACAGTAGGATCGGTGTCATCACAATCTCCAGCATCCTCATCAAATCCATCACCATCGGCATCTCCGGCTTCGGCATCCTCATCGATTTCGCCATCGCAGTCGTTGTCAATGCCGTCAGTATTGGCATCAGAAGCTTGGGTATTGATGGTGGAATCAAGATCATAACAGTCGGTTCCACCATATTCGATGGCTTCTTCACCATCCAAGTCACGGTCAAAATCATTGCCACCGTTACAGTCTTGATCAATGCCGTCATACCAGATTTCTCTTGCGTCAGCATAAATTGTGGCGTCGGTATCGTCACAGTCAGTCCCACCGTATTGATCAGAGTCTTCACCATCGCCATCTTGATCGTAGTCATTGTCTCCGGCACAGTCTTGATCAATGCCATCATACCAAATCTCAGTGGCATCGGTATTGATGGTGCCATCGGTATCATTGCAGTCAAAACCCATGTAGTCGGCAGAGGCTTCCCCATCGCCATCTTGATCGAAGTCGTTCAGACCAGCGCAGTTGGAGTCAATGCCATCATACCAAGCATCGGGGGCACCAAGGTAAATGTTGGGGTCAGAATCATCACAGTCCCCTTGTGATTCGTCTTGTCCGTCACCATCTTGGTCACCGGGTAGGCCGTCTTCGTCAATTTGCCCATCGCAGTTGTTGTCGACCCCATCCAAGTTGGCATCAGAAGCATCGGGGTTGGTGAGTGGGTTGGTGTCGTCACAGTCGGTCCCACCATAGTCAATTGATTCAAACCCATCGCCATCTTGGTCAAAATCGTTGTCACCCATACAATTCTGGTCGATGCCGTCGTACCAAATTTCAGTGGCACCAAGGTAGGCGGTGACATCTTCATCGTCACAGTCGGTACCACCGTGCAGGTAAGAATCATAGCCGTCACCATCAGCATCGAAATCATTGTCATCATTGCAGTTTTGATCGATGCCGTCGTACCAAATTTCATCAGCCGAAGTATTGATGTTGGCATCAGTATCATCACAATCTGGACCACCTCTGGAGATGGGGTATTCTCCGTCGCCATCTTGGTCATCATCATCGAGTCCATCACAGTTTGAGTCTTTACCGTCATACCAAACATCTGTGGCACCAACATAAATATCTTCGTCTATATCGTCACAGTCGGTCCCACCATACTGGTCGGAATCTTGCCCGTCGGCATCTTGGTCATAGTCAGAAGCACCATCACAGTTTTGATCAATGCCGTCATACCAGATTTCATCGGCACCCATGTAGGTGCTGACATCGGTATCGTCACAGTCTAAACCACCATATTGATCGGAGTCGACCCCGTCGCCGTCTTGGTCATAATCGGAGAGGGCATCACAGTTTTGATCAACGCCATCATACCAAACTTCGGTGGCACCAAAATAAGCAGAGGGGTCTATGTCATTACAGTCAGAACCACCAAAAGCAATGGATTCTTGCCCATCACCATCTTGGTCGTAGTCGGAATCATTTCCACAGTCTTGGTCAATGCCGTCATACCAGACTTCAGGGGCTCCACCATAGGTACTGCTGTCGCCATCATCACAGTCACTACCACCATATTGTCGGGAAGGGTCACCATCGCCATCTTGGTCATAGTCATCGTTACCAGCACAGTCTGCATCGATGCCATCATACCAAGTGTCCGGAGCACCTGGATAGATATTGGGGTCATCGTCATCACAATCGCCTTGTGTTTCGTCATAGCCATCGCCATCTTGATCACCGGCTTGTGCGCCTTCATCAATTTGTCCGTTACAGTCGTTGTCAATTCCATCCAAGTTGGCATCGGAGGCATCGGTATTGACGTATTCATTGGTGTCATCACAATCGGTACCGCCATATTGATCGGAGTCGAATCCATCACCATCTTGATCAAAATCGGAAAGCCCGTCACAGTTGTTGTCGATGTCGTTGTACCAGACCTCAGGGGCTTCATCGTAGACGCTGGGATCGGTGTCATCACAATCTGGTCCACCAATAATGGTGGTCACTTGTCCGTCGCCATCTTGGTCGAAATCAGAGAGGCCATCACAGTTTTGATCGGTTCCGTCATACCAGATTTCGGTGGCTTGGGTGTTGATGTTGGGGTTGTTGTCGGCGCAGTCGGTTCCTCCTGCAAACAAAGCATCCTCGCCATCACCATCGTAGTCATAATCGTTGAGTCCGTCACAGTTTGAGTCGACGCCATCATACCAAGTTTCAGTGGCACCAACGTACACGGTAGCATTGGTGTCGTCACAGTCTGTTCCACCATGATCGACTGAATCAAATCCATCACCATCTTGGTCATAGTCGGCCAAGCCATCACAGTTTGAGTCAACACCATCATACCAACTGTCAGAAGCACCGGGATAGACTGAGGCATTGGTGTCGTCACAGTCGTCCCCACCAGTGCTTTGTGCTGGGTATCCATCGCCGTCTTGGTCATAGTCGTTGAGTCCGTCACAATCGGAGTCGATACCATCATACCAAGTATCGGTTATGCCAGGATTGATGGTGGCATCATCATCGTCACAATCCGTTCCACCGTGATCGATTGAATCAAATCCATCTTGGTCGGCATCATAGTCATTGAGCCCATCGCAATTGGTGTCGATACCATCATACCAAGTGTCGGTCATGATCGGACTGATACTTGGATTGGTATCGTCGCAGTCATTGCCTCCATGTGCACTTGAATCAAATCCATCGCCATCTTGGTCGTAGTCGTTCAGACCGTCACAATTGGAATCAATCCCGTCGTACCAAAGGTCGGTTGCCCCAGCATAGACCTCGGCATTGAAGTCGTTACAGTCGGTTCCACCATAGGTAATGCTGGGATGGCCGTCACCATCTTGGTCAAAGTCGTTGTCACCAGCACAGTCTGAGTCTACGCCGTCATAAAAAGAGTCTGGCGCGCCCACATAAATTGTGGCATCGGTGTCATCGCAGTCAGTCCCACCATATTGTAGTGCATCAAAACCATCCCCATCTTGGTCGTAGTCGGAGAGTCCATCACAGTCTTGGTCGACGCCATCATACCAAACTTCGATGGCACTGGTGTTTAGTAGTGGGTTGGTGTCATCGCAGTCTGTTCCCCCATATTGTAGTGCATCGTCACCATCGCCATCTTGGTCGTAGTCAGAGAGCCCATCGCAATTGGAATCAATACCGTCGTACCAAGTTTCAGTGGCGCCAAAATATTCATTGGGGTCAGTGTCATCACAGTCTGTCCCACCAACCGCAGTGGTGTTTTGCCCGTCGCCATCTTGGTCGTGATCAGAGTTTCCAGCACAGTCAGAGTCAATGCCGTCATACCATGCATCGGGTGCACCTTGATAGATGCTGTCGTTGGTGTCGTCACAATCGGTGCCGTTAAAATTGCCAGAGTCTTGTCCATCAGCGTCTTGGTCGTAGTCAGAGAGCCCATCGCAATTGGAATCAATCCCGTCATACCAAGTTTCAGTGGCTCCAGGGTTCACCGCTACCGACATGTCGTTGCAGTCTGCGCCACCATATTGGTCAGAGTCATAGCCATCACCATCTTGGTCGTAATCGGAAGCCCCATCACAGTTGGAGTCAACCCCATCATACCAGGTGTCCGAAGCACTTGTGTTGATGGTGGCATCGGTATCGTCGCAGTCTACCCCGTTGTATTCCGTGGAATCTTCACCGTCGCCATCTTGGTCAAAATCAGAGAGTCCGTCGCAATTGGAGTCAATGCCGTCATACCAAGTATCTTGGGCATCGGTGTTGATGTTTGAGTTGCTATCGTCACAGTCGGTTCCACCATATTCATCAGAGTCATACCCGTCTTGGTCTTGGTCGTAATCGGAGTTGCCAGCACAGTCTGCATCAACCCCATCATACCAAGCATCCTCTGCACCCGGATAAACAGAGGCATCAGAATCATCACAGTCGCCATCCGTTGGAGTGAAACCATCGCCATCTTGATCTCTTTCAGCATCGGGAAGGCAAGCCGCAGCATCGGAACAACCCTCATCTTCACAATCTTTCAGTCCATCAAAGTCGTTGTCAAAGTTGTCGGTGCAATCACCAGCTGTACTGCCTTCTTGGTAGTCTTCTTCAGCAAAGCCTGTGTCTTTGTCTCCACAAGCCACCAACAATACTGAAACCGCAGATGCATTAAACCAATTCATAGAGCCCCCTGATGTTGTTTGATCAGTTCACCATAGATAGTGACCGAATATTCACAACGAATTGTCTTTAGTATATCCTATTCAGGGTCACTTGGTGTCGTCAATAGCATTCAATCCATTTGGGCATATTCCGACTGTTGAGCCACACTGTCAGGGATTTCCAAGATATCTTCTTCAATCACATCATCCAGTTTGTTCAAATCCATTTCGGCACCCCAATCGTGAGGGACCACCATGTCTTGATAACGGGCGTGTTCAAGTATCTTTTCAGGTCGATAGAAGTGTTGTTCACGAACTTCTTGTTCTAAAATTTCATCGATACCTTGAAAGGAAATGATCAACAGAAACAGTTCTTCGTGCATTTCCTCCATGGTCTTGCCAGCAAAAAATCCTTCTGATAAACAGTGAGTAGCGGTAAAACTAAGTCCAAAGAAGGGAATGTCTTTTTGCAATAAGGGCAAACTAATCATTCTACGAATCGGGTTTCCTTGCTCATCGTGTTGGTTCACCAGTGCGGAAAGGTTCAGTTTACCATTGACGATGGCATAGCCTCTGGCGTTGGCAAAACGGATTTGCAGATACAAACGCTCTCGACTTTCAAACAATACAGCGTGTTCAGAAAAAGCAACGCGTGCTTTGGGACGAGAAAACTTGGAAAACAGTACCGCAGTGACGATTGCGGTTTCCACCAAGCCCACAAACGATTCTATCAAAACCAAACTATGTGCCCAGTTGGAGGCAGGATGCATGTTTCCGTAGCCAATGGTACTCAAAGTTTGCACACTGAACCAAAATAAATCGAGTGGTGTATTGGCCCCGATGACATGACCATTGCCAATGTTCAATAGCCCAGCAAAGACAATCGCCGAAGTGACATACAAACCAAAAGCCAACAACATCAAGGTCCACCAAGGAGAACGCATCAGGGTATGGTACATATCCCCGACGAAATCTTTTTTGATGCCGGTAATTTCATAGCGCATCGTGCCAAAACGGGTGGTGTGTTTGCTACGGTTCATGATACTCCTTTTCACCCTCAAACGTATGGTGTTGTATCAAATCGTCAAGACCGTTTCTGTAAATAGGAAGAAATATGACTACATCTCATCAATTTTTCTGTGTAATTGCCAATGGACTAGAGCAGGCTGTGCAAATGGAATTACAGTCTTTGGGGCTACCTGCTTATCCAAGTACAGGCGGTGTTTATACCCGCCTGACCGATGTTGAGGTGTCCTTGTTGACCCAGATGCGTACCCCAACAGCCATTCGGTGGCAATTGTTGAATGGTCGGGCGGTTCGCTCGCTGTCGGACTTTCGTACCCTGCTAGACAATTTGGACTGGTCGGTGTTTCCACAAGGTGTAGACTGGAAACTCAAGGTCAGTACCCGAAAGTCAAAACTGAATCGTTCTGATATTTTGGAAGATAAAGCCAATCGACTGTTTCGATCCGTTTTTGGTAAGCCACAACCAAATTCAAGCCGATTGCCAATTCAGATTCGGGTGTTTGAGAATAAACTGTGGGTCTCGGTCGCCCTGCATGATCGACCACTACACCAACGAGGATGGCGACACCAAAATGTCAAAACGCCGATTCGAGAAAACTGGGCGCAATGTTTATTGTGGTTGGCGGGGTGCACCCAAAGCAGTCCGATACTCGATCCTTTTTGTGGTTCGGGTACAATATTGATTGAGGCCGGTCGTCGTTTTGCCAATCAACCGATCTTTGAGGGCTCACCGTGGATTTTTTCGACTTGGAACACATCTTGGCAAGAGGGCCGGTTTACAACCACAGACGTTCCAAGGTTGTTAGGTTCCGACCGAGATGAACCAAGTGTGCAAAAAGCAAAGCAAAATGCCAATCAGGCGAAGTGTACCATGAATGTGGTGGTGTCCAATGTACGGAAACTGACGACAGAGCACTTTGTTGACTGTCCCCAAACAGGAATTGTTGTCTGTAATCCACCCTATGGTATGGGATCGGGCAAGAAAACCGATGCCGTCTATCACTGGCTAGGGGAAACCCATCGCACTTATTTTGCAGGATGGGAATTGTACTTTATCGCCACCGACCCTCACAAAGCCAGGTTGGTATCTAAGACCGCAAGTTCAGTTGCCCAGTTTTCCAACGCTGGCATACCCGTCACTTTTTACAAAGCCTAAATCCTACAATTGTCCGAATACTGTTTCATGGAGACGTGACTGGAATAGCGAGATAAAAAATGGGGTGGAGACAGTATGAAAAAGCAAGGGGTTTGGTTGTGGGGAATGCTCTTATTATCGTCAGGATGTCGGTATGAAGACCCTGAAATGAATCTGCTTACCACTTTGGATAATAAAGCCGTTCGGACGATTCAATTTCCCAATCCAAATCACTCTTGTGATTTGCACTTGAATGGCTTGACCTCGATCACACCTGCAGAGGCTGAACAGATCGCTAGGTGGAACCCTAATGATCCACCGGTTACACTGTCAAGAGAGACGATCCATGATCTCTATGCTTTTTCTACGGAAATCCCCAAATTCCTTTACGACATTGGTTTTGGTTCTCCGCAGAGTTGTCGCTTTTCATTGCTATTAAATGGGCTGACTGAACTCGATGAAACTTCTGCCAAAGCATTGTCGAAGTTTGCTGGTAACGCAATTGAATTGAATGGTTTAATCGAACTACCAGAGAATGTGGCCAAGGCATTGGTTCCTGCTGGTCAATACATGTCGTTTCACCTCAACGGTTTACAAACTCTATCTCTAGAGAGTGCCAAGGCTTTAGGGAGTGTCTATTCTGGGGAATTGCATTTGGCTGGCTTGGAACAATTAGATACAGAAGCCTATGCTTACTTGCATGCACATCGAAGTGAGTTTACCTTGGGTGTACGTCAAATCAGTGTTGAAGAAGCCGAGGTGGTCGCTTCTTGGGATACGGTGAAATACATCTCCTTTCCCAATCTTGAAACGATTACCTATGATCAGGCGCAGGCATTGGTGAGCAAGTTTTATGGTGGGTATGTATTTGAACAACCCGATATAATCGACTTACCAACGGCTACGGTATTTTATCATTGGGCACTGGACGTCCCCAAAATTGTTTGGCGGCGCGATTGGATGTATTCTAATGGGGTGAGTGTAACCCTTTCTCGAGACTCAATAATACGTACTGCTGGTATGTGTGGTCATGATGGGCTTTATTGCTCCCCCTAAAAAATGTACGAACATCGACTGTCCTATCGTTAATGGAATGACAATGACATGGAGGGTTGAATGTATTGGATATTGGGATTGTTGATTGGTTGTACTTATTCTGAAACCGAATTGAATAGCATCAGCGAATTGGATCGAACGGCAGTGCGTACAATTGAGAACTGGTCACCCAAGAAAGAAACGTTGGCACTGAATGGCTTAAGTTCATTGACGGTTGACGATGCTAGATTATTAGCCTCCTGGCATCCAACCAATAATTTGATAAATCTACCCCCTGAAGTTGTCGATTGGCTGAAACCAACCCATGAAGAATACCTAGAATCCAAAGGGGACTTGTGGTCGTTGAAAGTATTGGAATACGTTGAGACGCCCACAATTGCAATAGCCGGGTCCTACCCTGCGATTGAACTCAACGGATTGTCGGTCTTGACACCTGATATCGCCGCCGAGTTTGCCAAGAGTAAAAGACCATTGGAGTTTTGTCTTAACGGATTGACCACAGTCGATGCGGAGACCATTCATGCCTTAGCCGATGGCTCTTGGTATGGAGAGTTGCATTTGGATGGGATCAGTACAATCACGCCTGAGGTGGCCAAGGAGATGACCTTGTTGCAGGGAAGATGGTATGACGGAGTGGTTGTGCATTTGCGTGGGATCAAAGAATGGTCGGTGGAGACGTTGATTGCTCTACAACCATGGAAGATGGGAGAATTGTATATACGCCCAAAGACATTGACGGTGGAGCAGGCAAAAGCAATTGTGGGGATGAACTTGTCTTCGTTAACCATTGAAGATGTACAAGATACCGTTCTTGTGACCGAAGAGATACAGACCATTTTTAGGGATGCTCCTTTTACCATTCGGATTATGGACATCAAGGATTCGCTGTCGTTATCTTCTCTGTTATCGAAGGATAGTTGCTCTGGTTCGATATAGAATTGAGTACCCTTGTGTACTACTCGTTTGATAAAGAGCGAGAATCCTTGACCAAACCTTGAATACTGACCCCTTCTTTGATCACAAAAATCGAACCCATCGCCAGTGTAAAAAACAGTTGGGAGGCATGGAGGGTGAGGGCAAATACGGTTCCATCGACCCGATCAACACCCCACAAAACCAATGCGGTGGCGCAAAAGAACTCATAGACCCCAATGAATCCCGGTGTGGGTGCCACGATCATACCGACCAAGGTAATTGTCCAAACGGACCACACTACCCCCAAACCGTTTGGTAGATCGGGAAATCCCATCAGAGCAAACCAAATCGCCACCATGGTCACTGCCCAAACCGACAAGGAGAGAACAAATGCCTGCAATGCCATCAAGGGATTGGCAAATAAGCGATGCGCACCATCTCGCAAGGATAAGATGAAATGGCTGAGTTTTGCCAATAGGGGGTTGGGGTGGTCAACAAACCGTTGCAGCAGTGGTTCACCAAAGCCAATTAGTCCAGTCAATCCAAGTGCACCAATAAAGACTATGGTTCCCAGTGTGCGTTGTCCAACCGAGAGGATGTCGATACCTTCTACCACCACACCGTTGGGCAAATCAACAAACCAGCCCAATCCAACCAACATGATCAGCAACATACACATGTCCAACCAGCGTTCCAACACGATAGCCACCATCGCTTCACCAAAAGGAATCTGCTCTTTTTCGACCATCAAATACGGACGCACCAGTTCTCCCATTCGCATCGGAATGACATTGATCGCCAAAAATCCAATGGTGTTGATGGAAAACATTGAGCCATAAGAACCCTGATAACCAATGAGCAACCAAAGTCGTAGGGTTCGGATCGCATGGGTGCACAGATATCCCAAACAGACCAAGGCAAAATACCACAGGTTGGCTTGTTGAATACCAGAAAGCATTTCATGCCAGTTCAATCCACGAAAGGCGATGAACATACTGATTAGGGTAAACAGTAGGACGCCAATTAGGCGAGTGGATTTAGACATGGTTGAAGATCCGAGTTTAAGAGGTGGGACGACGCAACAATTGTAGCGAAATCGGATCGGATGTGTTTAAGGCTTGTGTTTGATTGAGTCCAAGTGTCTCAGGCAAATGGTCTTGGGTCACTTCGGTTCCAAAGAGACGATCCCAAACCAGCAGTACATTGCCATAATTGCCGTCTTGTCCTTGGGCATCTCGTACATGGTGCCAAGCGTGAAAGTGCGGGTTGTTCAACAGTTTGTGCCAGATTTTTCCCATCGGGTGGGCAATGTTGAACCGAAGGTTGGCGTGTTGAAAGGCATCAAAGAAAGTACCCACCAACAAGACAGAAGGGAGCATCCATTCAGACCAAGTGCGAATGTCAAACACGGTGGAAAACAACAAGGTGGGAAGGAGTGCCAACTGAATGAAATCAAAGAGGTGCATCCGCAGTCCACTGGTCGAATCAAGGGTGGCGCTAGAGTGGTGTACCCGATGAAACTGCCAAAAGAAAGAGACCCTGTGGTGCATGTAATGAAGCCAGTATCGGGTAAAATCGAGCAGTAAAAAAGCCAACAGAAATTGCAGTACAGGGTGTAGACTTTCCAAAGAAATCAAATGAATAGACAAGATGCCATTGAGCCAAACCATCAGAGGCTTGATTACCACCAAAATACCCAAACCGGTTCCAACATTGACCAGGGTATCACGACGAATCAACGACTGGGTGTAGCGTTGTGAAAAGTGACCCAGCGAGAAAAAAATGCCCAGCGCTGCACCGTGACACAAAATCTGAATCTGGGCAACACTGAGAGTGGACAGCATTCTTCTGCTCCCTAAATGGTGGGGTTACATGTCTTCCAGTTGAAGATTGGGTACCAAGAGCACTTCTTCGATGTCTCCAGCAAGGAACACACAGAAAGCCTCGTCACCAGTGGCGTTTGGACAAGGAACGCACTCACTACCACTGGCTCCCAATAGATCACATAGCCCATTTTCATTGTTTGTCAGTTCCACAGCGATGCCACGGGTATCACCCAGTCCTTCAAAATGTGCCATGCCAATCTTTTGGGCATCGGCAGAAAAGGTTCCAGAGATTTGAAAATCAAAGATGGGAATGTCGATGGAACCATATTGGATGTTTAAGGTTTCGGCGTAGGCATCGAAATAAGGTGTTGTGGTGAAATCGGCACCGGGAAAATACCACAGACCAGTAGTTTGCTCAATGCCACCAGTGTTGGTGTAGGCACCCAAGGCAGCGATGAAGTCCAAGGAGGTTTCGGTGGCGGCTTCGACTCCAAATAAGAGAGGTTGGTCGATATTTTGCGATAGCAAGGTGCCAATCCCCGGGGGATGAGAGTATTCAGCCGAGGCCAAGTCAATGTTGTAGGTATTGCCAATCAACGATTCTGCACCACTTTCCATGGGAACACCGAATTCAGAGGTTCCAAAAGTCAAGGTTTCAGTTTTTCCACAAAAATCTGCCACCAAAGTATAGTCTTCGTTTCCAGTCCACGTGCCAGACTCAGGGAGGACATAGGCAATCTCACGAGACTCGTTCCATTCAAAGCCAACCGCAATATCAGCACCACTACTGTCGGTCAAGACAAGGTCCAGTGCCACGTTGACCTCATCAAAGGTGAGTTCCACCGCATCACGAAAGAACCAACTGGAGGTGGGAAGGTCAATGGAGGGGGTACTGCTCATCATGGCATCACAGTCGACCAAGCCACCAGTATCTTCGTCTACAGCAGTGTCGGTGGGTACTTCACCTTGTTCGGGCTTCTTTTCCTCAGTGGTACAGGCGGTAGATAAGGCAAATAGAGCCAAAAGTGTTGTGTGTTTCATGGTAGGTTCCTCAATAAATAAGTGATGTGCAATATATCCCGTTGCAATTCTGATGCCGAATTTCAATCGCGGTTGATTATTCAACTTCCAAGGAGACATCTATGATGTACCAATGAAAGTCAGAACCACCGGGTCCGTTGTTTTTGACCAGAATTGCCCAGTCGCCGGCGGCAGAGATGCTGTAGCGAAGCAGTGGGTCAAGGTTTCCAGCTTCACCAGAGCGATTGTTGCGGACCGCACGATAAGGAGCATCGGAATCGGTGAAGATGCGGTCATCGTATAAATAGACGATTGGATCCATGGGAGAGCCTTCAGAAAAGGCTGTCAGTTCCAAGGTGACTTGTACGGTTTCACCTTCGTTGACGGTGAACTTAAACCAGTCGGTATCATAATTGGTGGATGAGGTTCCAAAAATAATCTCACCATCTTCCACGGTTTCTGCTCCGGCGGGAGAATTGTTTTCGCCTAGCGCATCCGTTTCGTTACGGTTCCATTCAACCGGTGGTTTGATTTGGGAAATCATCATCTCGTAAAAGTTGTTTTCCCCATAGCCACCGTACTGGTCATAAATTGTTGCGTAGAGCGCTTCCTCGTTGGTCACGGGGACAATCAGCATTGGATCGGTAGTGCCGGCTTGGGCAAAAGAAACCGCGGTGTTGGAACCTTGGTCAAGGGTGATCAAAATGTCGGAGAGTGAACCCACACTTTGTGCACGTCCCCATACTTTGAGCCAGCCTTCATCTTCAGGAAACTGAAAACCAAAATTGTCGAGATCGAATTCTTTATCGTATTCACCACAAATCCATTTTTCCAAAAATACCAGTTGGGCTTCATCGTAATTGTCGTTGGGTTCTACTTCCATGATCGGGCAGGGAGGCGGTTCAAGTGCGGTGTCCCCTGTGTCGATGGTCTCTGCAGTATCTACATTTTCGGTGGAGGGTTCGGGTTGGTTGTCGGGATTGTCAGGGACATCGATTTGAGGTTGGCAACTTTGACAACCGATACACCCAAAAAGAAAGACGATGAAAGAAGTAGCAAAAGGCATGATCCAAAACTCCAGTTATATTGTGTACATTGTAACGCAATCTCAATCGAGTTGCCGACCACAATCTAGATGAATGGTATGCAAATTGGATGCCAGTCTGAAACATCGAGTATACTGAATCTGTACAATCTATTTGGAGAAACCCATGCGCGGTCAAACACCTGTCCTTCTCAGTCTGATGCTGTTCCCACTGTTGTCGTGTTCAGGGGACAAACTTGAGGAAACCCAGTTTCGTGAACTCTATCCTACGGTGACCCTCAACACCGAAAGTCTTGATTTTGAAACGGTGGTTCTCTATACCGATACCCAAGAATTTCAAATCATCAATTCGGGACTGGCAGAACTGGATATTGCTTCGATTGAGATCGGCAATAATGACGATGCCATCTATACGATTGAACCCACCGAAGGTGTGATTGAGCCCAATCAAAGTCAAACGGTCACGGTCACCTTTGAACCAGCAACTTATCGAGAATACAATCGAGAGATTACCATCACCAGTAACGATCCAGAAAATGGGACTGTAGTGTTGCCATTGAACGGAGAAGGGGTTGTTGGACCGGTACCCGATATCGAGATTGCTCCACGGGCGGTGGACTTTGGTTTGGTCGCACAGGGACAAACCGGCACCCAGTATTTTACTTTGACCAACCGTGGTACTGGAGATTTGATCATCGAATCGGTGACGATGGAAGGGTCGGAAAACTTTTCGATTATGACCGATGTTTCCGGTGTGTCCTATGGATTGGAGCAGAGCAGTACTGTGGTGGTCACCTATACACCGACCGCTGAGACTGGTGACAATGCCACGATCACCATCCTCAGTAACGATCCCGATGAATCTGAACAAACGGTGGCACTCTTGGGGAATGGCGGTGGAGATTTTGAATACCCAGAAGCCAAGTTTCCTTGTCCTGAAGAAGTGGACCCACCGACAACTGTGCATTTGAATGCCCAAAACTCATCCGATCCACAGGGATATGAACCCTTGACCTATGAGTGGACCTTGTTGTCGCAACCTCCAGGTTCGACCACCACCATCGAAGAACCAACCTTGGAATACACTCCGTTGTTTGTCGATGCAGCAGGGGACTACGAATTGCAACTGGTGGTGGCCAACAGCATCGGTTTGGAATCTGAACCCAAGACCTGTGCCTTTACTGCAATTCCAGATGAGGCGATACAAGTTGAATTGGTGTGGGACAAAAACAACACTGACGTAGACTTGCACATGGTGATGGAGGGATACGATTTTTACAGTGATGGTGACTGTTGTTGGTGTAATCCCAATCCGCAATGGGGTGCTTCTGGGGTGGCGGATGACCCACAATTGTCATTGGACAATCGGATTGGCTATGGACCGGAAGAAATTGAGATTGAGACTCCTTATGATGGCTCTTACAATATCTTTGTTCACTACTTCAACGGCAATGGAAATGGCGATACCACTGCAACCGTACGGGTATATTTGGATGGTGTGATCATTGCCGAAGAGTCGCGCTTATTGTCTCCACGTGATTTATGGGATGTCGGGTACATTTATTGGGCTGCAGGGGCAGGGCAGTTTGTGGTGGAAAATACCGCGCCTGCCACCACAAACTTGGCGGCTTGTCAATAAAGCATCTTTAATCCATCTTCGGCTTTCGTCGGTCTATCAGAACACTGTCTTTGGACGGTGTTTTTTTATGGATTGAGATCCTTGGTAATTCCATTTGCAAAGTAAACCTCAAAGGTCGTTTTTGGGTTGTTAATGACTATTTTTGGTTGCAGAAACTATTCAAATCTTTTATTATTCAATATAATCATTGATTACTTGAATATGTACTATACATGTACTATCTGATAAATTGTAAACTATACTGCACGTTTTTGGTGATCTTTGATTGACTAGATTGAACACAAAGGAAAATTTGTTCTTTCATTACATCGGGGGTCATTTATGTCAGAACCAAGCAACACCATTGAAATTACTTACGATGACAGCGTCGTACGGTATTTCACTTTTTTCTCCATTGTGTTCGGGGTCGTTGGTATGTCTTTAGGGGCGATAGTGGCACTCCAATTGGCATGGTGGCCGGCCAATACCAGCATTGAATACTTCACCTTTGGTCGTCTTCGTCCCTTGCACACCAATGCCGCCATCTTTGCTTTTGTGGGGAATATGATCTTTGCAGGGGTTTATTACACCACCCAACGATTGCTGAAAACACGTATGGCATCGGATTTGTTGAGCCGGATTCACCTGTGGTCTTGGCAACTGGCGATTGTGGGTGCCGCAATCACTCTTCCCTTGGGCATGACGCAGGCGAAGGAATATGCCGAACTGGAGTGGCCACTGGATTTGTTGATCGTCTTTAGTTGGATCACCTTTGCGGTAAACTATTTTTGGACATTGGCCAAACGTCGTGAGAAACACCTCTATGTAGGGTTGTGGTTTTATATGGCCACCATTGTCACCATCGCCATTTTGTACATCGTCAACAATCTCTCGATTCCGATGACCTGGGATCGGTCATACTCTGTCTTTGCTGGGGTACAGGATGCCTTGGTACAATGGTGGTACGGTCACAATGCCGTAGCCTTCTTTTTAACCACACCGATTTTGGGTATTATGTATTATTTTGTTCCCAAAGCGGCCGAACGTCCAGTATTCTCTTATCGTCTGTCTATCATTCACTTTTGGGCGTTGGTATTCGTCTACATTTGGGCAGGACCACACCACTTGTTGAATACCGCCTTGCCAGATTGGGCACAGTCTTTGGGGATGGTGTTCTCTGTGGCTCTTTGGGCTCCGAGTTGGGGTGGGATGTTGAACGGTCTACTGACCATGCGTGGTGCTTGGGATAAAGTTCGTCGTGATCCTGTCTTAAAGTTTATGGCAGCCGCCTTGTCTTTCTATGGTATGGCGACATTTGAAGGTCCACTTCTCTCTATTAAAACAGTCTCTGCACTGGGTCACTATACCGATTGGATTGTTGGACACGTTCACGGTGGAACCCTCGGTTGGAATGGTTTCATGGCCGCCGGTATGTTCTATTGGATGGTGCCTAGATTGTGGGGTACCAAATTGTACAGTACCAGTTGGGGTAACATTCATTTTTGGATGGGGACTTTGGGTATTGTCTTGTACATGGGTTCGATGTGGGTTGCCGGTATTACCCAAGGCTTGATGTGGCGTGCGTATACGCCGGAAGGTCTCTTGCAGTATCCCAATTTCATTGAAACTGTGGTGGCTATCAAGCCGATGTACTGGTTCCGTTTTATCGGTGGAACTCTTTACCTACTCGGATTTATCTTGATGATTGTGAATTTGGCATTGACTATCAAAAGTGGTCAGATCGTTGAAACCAAAGTCACCGTGCCAGAAATTCCTGCTTGGAAAAAAGAGGCTCCAAAACTGACACCCTTACAAACTTGGTTTCATCCAGCACTATTGTTGAGTTATCTGGGGATGATTGGACTGTTGGTTTTCTTGATTCCCAACACTTTCACTTATACTGTTGGACTGATCTTGGCGATTGCAGCAGGTGCATTGGGGTGGAAAGCACAAGGTGCTGGAACCACGGTTGGTTTTCACCACTTCTTGGAAGGGAAGCCACTCATTTTCACCGTGTTGACTGTGATTGCGGTCTTGATTGGTGGCATGGTGGAGATTGTCCCCGCAGTGATGATGGAGCAAGCCGTACCACTCGGTGGTCGTACCCAAGAGCCATATACTGCTTTGGAACTGGCCGGTCGTGACATCTATTTGAAAGAAGGTTGCTACACCTGTCACTCTCAAATGATTCGTCCTTTTACGGATGAAACCATTCGGTACGGACGGGCAGGGGTCAAAAATGATTATTCTTATGCCGAAGAGTTTATTTATGATCATCCCTTTCAATGGGGTTCAAAGCGCACTGGACCAGATTTGCATCACGAAGGTGGTAAGCGGAATCACTTGTGGCATTACAAACACATGATCAATCCTCGCCAAGTGGAAACTGAATCGATCATGCCAAACTATGCTCACTTGGAAACCAACAAAATGGATTTGAAACGCACGGCCTCACGGGTTGCGGTCATGAAACGATTGGGTGTTCCTTACACCAAGCAAGACTTGTTAAATGCCGATGCCAACTATGAGACGCAAGCCAAGCAGATCGTGGCTGAACTCAAAGAGCAAGATGCCAGTGTGGATTTGGCTTGGGATTCTGAACTGACCGCTGTCATTGCCTATCTTCAAAGTTTGGGTACCAATCCGATTCCCGAAGAAAGCGCCAAAGTGGATGGTGTTCAATGAAGAAACAGTTTTTGGATCAAACTGAACATCTGATCGCCGCGGGACTGCCCACTGCCATTTTCCTGCTGATTTTTCTGGGTGCTATCATTTGGGTGTTTACCAGAAAGCAGGATGCCTACAATCACATTGAAAACCTTCCCTTGGATGACTAGGAGCGGACATGAGTACACAACAAGATATTCCCACCGATCACAACTATGATGGTATTCAAGAATACGACAATTACATGCCTCGTTGGTGGCTGACGACCCTTTGGCTCTCCATTTTCTTTGGGATTGGCTATTGGGGATACTACCAAACCTTTACTGTCGGCAACAGTTCAGCAGAACGCTACCGTATAGAACAAGAGGCTTACGATGCAAAAATGGCGGCATTGGCGGCTGAACGTGGGGAGTGGACCGATGCTCGTATTGAAAAGTTAACCGATGATGCCACCGCGGTGGCTGCTGGTCAAGAAGTGTTCAAAATGAACTGTGCCGCTTGTCACGGACAACAGGGCGAAGGATTGATTGGTCCCAACCTCACCGATGATGAATGGTTGCACGGCGGTAGTCCAATGGAAATCTTTGCCAGTGTCAAAGACGGCTGGTTGGAGAAGGGAATGCCCGCTTGGGGGACGATGATTGGCGAAGAGAAGGTCAGTCAAGTTGCCGCGTACATCATGACCATGCCACCTGCCCAAAAGTAATCACCACACCATAATCTGAGGATGTAGCCATGCCAACCATTAAAGATGACAGTGATGATCCCTTAGCCCATTTGGCCTCGATTGATGCCACTGGTGGTCGAGTTCCAATACACCCAACTGAGGTCAAAGGAAAGTGGATTTCGCGTCGTCAGTGGATTTACCTGTTCTTTTTGGGCACTTGGTTGTACCTACCTTGGATTCAGATCAACGGTAACCCAGCCTTCCAAATGGACATTTTGCATCGACGGTTGCACTTTTTTGGGCAAAGTTTCAATGCCCAAGATACTTGGATGCTCTTCTTTGTGATTACCGGAACGGCCTTTTCTCTTTTTATGTTGAGCGCATTTGCAGGTCGAATTTGGTGTGGTTTTGCCTGTCCTCACACTGTGATGCTAGAGTTTTTGTATCGACCGGTGGAGGCTTTCTTTGAAGGGAAGCCAGCCGCGCGTCGTCGACGTGATCTCAAAGGTTTTCGTCAGTGGAATGCTGATGATTGGCGTCGAAAAATAGCCAAGTGGTCAGTATTCTTTGTCTGGTCATTGGGCTTGGCACACTGTACGTTGGCTTATTTTGTCAGTCTACCAGAACTCTGGGAAATGGTACAACACCGTCCGGCTGAGCATTGGCAGGTGTTTTTGTGGATGCTATTTTTGACGGGTGCTTTTTATGGAAACTTCACTTGGTTCCGTGAACAGATGTGTTTGGTGCTGTGTCCCTATGGCCGCATGCAAAGTTTGTTGACCGATGAAGATACTTACGTTGTCGGCTATGACGCAATTCGTGGTGAACCCAGAGGACGACCGAAAAAGAACAGCACTGAGAAGTTTGGGGACTGTATCAATTGTCGAAAATGTGTGGCGGTTTGTCCAACGGGGATCGACATTCGCAATGGTTTACAGATCGAGTGTATTGGTTGTACCGCCTGTATTGATGCTTGTGACTCCATCATGATTAAACAGAACAAACCGATTGGTTTGATTCGCTTCGACTCCTTGAATGGCTTGGAGCACAAACCAAAACGTTTTTGGCGACCACGGGTGTTTTTATATTTGTTTGCAGGATTGGCAGGTATTGGCGCATTGACTTTTGTGGCTCTCAACTCAACCAGTGTGGCGATCAATGCTTTACGTTTACCGGGTACACCCTATTCAGTCACTGACAATGTCGTGCAAAATGCCTATGAATTACACATCGAAAACAAGCGCTCTGCGGATGTGGATTTGGTGGTTGAAGATGACTTTCCCGAAGGCTTTACCTTGATTGCACCCCAAAAGAATCTACACTTGGACAAACGTAAAGGCTTACGGGTTCCTATTTTTGTGCGCATCCCCCAAGATCAATTCACCGGAGATGAAACTTTACATCTCCATATCATGCAAGAAGATGACCCGATTGTGGTTGACCTGCGATTCTTAGGACCCAACGTAACTGCCCAAAACGAGGTGCCGTAATGGAATGGATGATGCCTGCGTTGCTATTGGGGTTTGGTGGTTCCTTGCATTGTGTGGGGATGTGTGGACCGTTGGTGTTGTTGGTTGGTGCAAAAAGTCGTTGGCATTTGGTACAGTACCATCTGGCTCGTTTGGTGGGGTATGCGGTGGTCGGTGGACTGTTTGGACTATTTGGTAAACAGTTGCACGCTTTGTTGGGTCGTCAAATGATGGGGGTCGTACTGTTGTTATTGGCCGGTGTGTTGGCGATCTCTCTCTTTGTTAATTTTCACCGTTTGCCAGGTGTATCCACTGTACAGGCATGGTTTCATCGTTTGCAGTCAGTGGTTCTCGGTTGGCCAACCCGATACCGTGCTTTGGGTGTGGGATTGGCAACTGTCTTCCTGCCTTGTGGGTTGTTGTACATGGCATTTGGCTTGGCGATGACCAGTCCCAACTGGTTGACCGGTGCGGGAAGTATGCTGGTTTTTGGTATAGCCTCATCTCCAGCCTTGTTGGTGGGACAGGAATTGGTGCGTAGTCAACTCTCTAAGATTTCTCCAGTCAACCAACGGCGTCTGCAAGTGGTATTGTCTTTGATAGCCCTGTTCTTTTTGGCCAAAGTGGGATGGAAAGCGATGACGGTTCCGGCGGATATGGCTATGCATCATCATCACTAATCGCAGTCATCAACCAAGGAGGCAGTGTGAGTACCCACAAGACATGTTTACACTGTCAATTACCGCTAGATCGCAGTCACACCATTGGTGAAGGATTTTGTTGTCATGGTTGTGAAACTGTGTATCAATTGCTGAATCAAGAGGGTCTCAATCGCTTTTATGATTTGTCAGATGGACAAAAGCCACCGGTTCAGGTTCGAACAGATGGTGATTATGGGTGGGTAGAGGAGAAAGTCGACAGTGGATGCTTGGATGTTTCCATCAATGGGATTCATTGTTCGGCCTGTGTTTGGTTGTTGGAAGAAGTGTTTGAACGACAAGAGGGTGGTCAAGAGATTTTGATCAATCCAACCATGGGTTCGGTGACACTGCGCTATGACCCACAACGTTTCAATCCAGTCGATTATTTTAAACAGATGGAATCTTTGGGGTATCAGGCAACACCACGCAAAAAAGAATTGCCACGGGTCAGTCAAACCCTATTGTGGCGAGTGGGGGTGTCCGTTGCTCTCACCATGAATGTGATGTTGATGTACATCTCTTTTTATATGGGACTCACGCCAGAGAGTGAACTGTATCAACCTTTCTGGATGGTCTCATCGGTGTTGACCCTAATCAATGTGATCGTTGGTGGTTGGCCATTTTTCAAAACCTCCATTGGTGTTCTGCGCAAGGGGATGCTTCACTTGGACTTACCGATTGCTGCGGGGATTATCAGTAGTTCGTTGAGCAATGTGGTGTTGATGTTGCACACTGGTGGTCAAGAGATGTACTTGGATTCACTGAACAGTTTCATCACCTTGATGTTGCTTGGACGGTTCTTTCAAACTCGCAGTATCGAAAACAATCGCCAGCAGTTACAACAGCACGAAGAAGATGTCGATTGGCGAATGGTTCGTATCCTATCCACAGAAGAAGAAATACAACAAGAACGAATTTCAGTACAACAGATTGAAACAGGAGATCGACTGATGATTCCAGTGGGTGGGGTGATTCCAGTCCCCTCAACCTTGTTCACGACCAAAGATGTGCAGTTGAATTTGGCTTGGATTACCGGGGAAAGTGATTTGATTCCTTTTGCTTCTGGAAGTACTTTACCCGCAGGTGCCTTAAACGCCACCGCTTATCCGATAGAGGTTGTCACCACAGACACTTGGGAACATTCTACACTCAAACAGCTGCTCACTATCCCACCAAGCGGCGAACACCAAGATATTCCTCGTTGGTTTCAGCCGATTCTACGCTGGTATGTTCCACTGGTGTTTACCATTTCCGGTTTGGGGTTTCTGTGGTGGTACTCGGCTGGGGTCGATCGGGCATTGGCGGTGATGACGGCTCTGTTGATTGTGACCTGTCCATGTGCTTTTGGGATTGCCTTGCCACTAGCCAAAGAGTTGGCGGTATTACACCTTAAAGCACAGGGCATCTTTGTACGTACCACTAAGTTTTTTGCTCAAGCTACAGGGGTGAAACGAGTTGTCTTTGATAAGACGGGAACACTAACCATGGGAGACATTGCAGCCATACAAACTGGTCATTTGTCTGAATCAGACCGAAAGATTCTCTACAACATGGTGTCACGCAGCCATCACCCTAAAAGTCGTGCCATCTTTGAAATGTTGGAGTATCAAGGGGCAGCACAGTGGATAGATGACTTTGCCTTGACCGAAGAGGCAGGAGTGGGATTGCGATATCAGGCGTACCATCTCGAAAAAAATCCAAAGGGTGACACCCAATTTCGTCAAGGAACAACTGTTTTGGCGACCTTTCATTTCCAAGAGAAACTGCGTGGCAATCTGCAGGCCATCGTCTCTCAACTGAACCAACAGGGGATTGAGGTGTCTATTTTAAGTGGGGATAGCCCTACCAAAGTTCAACAATTGCTAGCACAGATTGATTTGCCCGACATCTCTTTTCAAGGTGGTCTCTCTCCAGAGGACAAAGCCAACTGGATCCTTGCTCATCAACCCCAACAGACCATGATGGTTGGGGATGGATTGAATGATGCTCCGGCGTTTGATGTAAGTGGAATCTCGGTCACTCCTGCCAATGCTCTTGGTGGACTGTTGTCTCGTGCGGATGTCTATTTGACAGGAGACAATTTACGCAGTGTTTGGCAGGCTATTCATGGTGCGCGATATACCGAACAAACCCAAAAGCGCGTGTTCGCCTTTGCCTTGGTATACAATGTCATTGTGATTACGATAGCGTTTTTTGGTGAGATGTCACCATTGATGGCGGCGGTATTGATGCCCTTGTCTTCGATTGGGTTGGTATCGTATACCCTATGGAGACAACGAAACATGTTGAGGCAGGTATGAATATTGTTCCCTTGTTGCTTTTTTGTAGTTTGGGTCTGGTGACCTTATCCGTGTTGTTCTTTGTGTATCTGTTTCGCCAAAATGAATACGATCAAGCAGATCGAATGGCGTTAGCACCCCTACGCGATGATGATCCGAATGTGGTGGTAAACCCTGATAGACAGGATACGTCAACAGACTGAAACGGGGCTTAGGATTGCAACAACCGACAATCCTCTAAAATCCAAGTACTGGCATCAACGTGTCCATAGCGATTTTGGTCATTGGCGGTTTCACTGACTTGGGCAAAAATATCCAAGATTGGACAATGAATCGTTTGCACTCCAACACTTCCGGTAAACCCTTTGGCAGTGAGGTGGGCGACATGCAAGCGCAACTGAATCATGCCAGTTTCAATATTGAGATTGACAGCATCAGCCAGATGGGTTGCCAATAAGGCTTCTCCTTTGTCTGCCAAAACCATATTTTGGGAACGACGCCCCATTTGGCTCATCAGATTACCGACCCACAATTGACCGTTCATATCGGTGTGACCAGTGGCTTCCAAGGTACGATTCGAATCCAAGGGGATGTAAAAGTCTTGAAAGACACCGTCAGCAATCAGGTTTAGGGGTTTAGAGAGAACACCTTGACTATCGAAGTTCCTTGAATTCACCCCAGAAAGCATGGTGGCATCGTCAATGATGTGTATACGTTTCGATCCCACCGCAGTACCTTGTTTGCCCGAGAGGAAACTGCTGCCTTTTTCAAGACGTTCCAATTCAAATGCTGGGGGTAAAGTTTCTACAATCGCCGCCACAACTTGTGGAGAGAGCATCAGCATCCAATCAGGGTTGATCGAGGAGATCGTTTTATTGGGCACTGGAGGCAGGTAAAATTCATTCCAACCATAGGGGTGTGTACACAAATCTGCAAATCGTCTGGCGGTAATCCGGAAGTCGCTTCGTTGTATTCCGGTTGCTACTTGTCCCTGTAATTCAAAAGATGTACTTTGTTCCGATAGTACATTGACGGGATTGCGAACATGACGCATCATTTGAATTTCGGTGAGGATGGCACTTTGCAAACGTGATTTTTTATTCATGTTGATGATCATATCGAAATGCTCTTGCAATAACTCCTTGCGCAGTGTGGCATCGATATGGGGAAAACGAGGATCAAAGATTTCCAATGGCTTGAGTTGGTGGATATTGCTTTTGTAAGAGGAAGAACCATTGGGATTGGGTAACTGTTTTTGAGGATCGACCAACAGGTCAACGATTTTGTGTGGTGTTTGGTCTCCATCGGCAAAACGACGAACATCTTGGATGAAAGAGAACATTCCATTTTGTAAAAAGGCTCGGATTTGAAAACGGTGCTGGGTATCTTGACCTGCCTGTAAACTTTTTCCCCATCTGTTACGTGCATCCAGACCATTGCTGAATTGTTTACGTTGAGACAGTTCGATGCTAATATCGTAATTGGTGATGAAGGGTTGTTCTTTGATCGCCGATTCGAGTTGCGCTGCCCATTGAACGGCTGTGGTCTGCAATGCGTCATTCATAATACGATTTCTCACTTCAACTCGTTGTACAAACATAATTAAGGTTCTACATGACTGTATCCAAAAAATACCCCTTGTGTCTATTCTATCCATTGGCTTTTGTCTTTCTACTGTGTTTTTCTCTGCTAAATCCCTTGCTAGGGTATGCCGAAACCCAATCTGTCAAACCGATTATCGCGGTGGGGGATTTACACGCCGATTTACAGTCTGCTCAAAAATCCTTTGCGATTGCTGGCATTACAGATATGGATGGTCAGTGGATACTCAAAGACAGCATCGTGGTTCAAACAGGGGACTTGACCGATAGAGGACCTGATGGCAAACCTCTGTTGGATTGGATTCAACAATTGGAACAACAAGCCCTGTCACACAACAGTCAGTTCATTGTGTTGTTGGGCAACCATGAAGTGATGAACCTACAGGGTGATTGGCGCTATGTTTCTCAACAAGACGTTTTGAGTTTTGGTTCTCTGGAACAGCGTAAAGTGGCTTTTTCTACCGGACAGTATGCCAGTTGGTTGCGTCAAAAAGATGCCGTCTTACAAATTGGCGATACTGTTTTTGTGCATGGTGGGGTTTCTCGTGCGTTTGCCAGACCAGCTGAAACCTTGTCCGATGAGGTTCGCAAGGCTTTACTGGGAGAAGGTGCATCCAATATATTGGGTAGTGAAGGTCCACTTTGGTATCGAGGCTATTGGAGACAAACCGAAGAAATGGCTTGCACTGAAGCCAAATATGTACTCCAACAGATGGGAGCCAGTCGGATGGTGATGGGCCATACAACACAACGGGACGGACAGATTCATTCTCGTTGTGATGGTACCTTGTTTGCCATTGATACAGGAATCTCCAGACACTACGGAGAGCATCCCTCGGCTTTACGAATTG
>CAKZLX010000593.1 GCA_937127265.1 uncultured Pseudomonadota bacterium | reverse complement strand
GACTCAAGTTTGGCTGGATCCTTGGCCTCTTCCGTTGCTGAACGTCGTACTGTGATGAGCAAGGAACTTGTGAACTCTTTGATTGCAACAGCCATTTCTGCTGCGATTTGCTATGTCATGGTGCTTGGTGAGGTGCATGCTTTCAAAGTGAATGTGATTCCAGTTGGAAAGTACATCTGGGCATTTGCGGCAACCATCATCTTCTTTGCTGTGACCGGTGTGATCTACGGTGGATTGTCCATCTTGGGTACATACAACATCGGGTTTGACGTGGTCATGAAGTCCGTTCGCGACGCCACAGAAGAAACCATCCGTCAGTTGAAAGAGAACTTCCAAGAGCGTCCATTCTGGATTTACATGGGCATGTTGGCCATCTTGATCTTTGTTCGATTGACTTTCTACATCTTCCATTTGATGTTCCCAACCTATGCGATTCGCGTATTCGGTTCAGACTTCCCAGTGGCGAGTATTTTTGGAACGTTGAATCCTGTGATGATCATCTTCTTGGTACCGTTGATCTCTGCATTGACTGTTAATGTGCGTTCTTACACCATGTTGTTGTGGGGTACAGGATTGTCTGCAGCATCTGTATTCCTGTGTTTCCTTCCAGAGAGCATCTCAATGGGCTTGGCGGACACTTGGTTCGGTACTTGGGTATTCGATTACTGGTTGGAAGCACCTGTTGGAAATCAAGACCCATTTGTCATCTCTTTGGTCATCTTCATTATGGTATTCACAGTGGGTGAGGCCATCTGGTCGCCGCGTTTGATGCAGTTCTCCGCCGAGATTGCACCACGTGGAAAAGAGGGCGCCTACATTGCATTGGCCATGTTGCCTTACTTCCTTGGTAAAGCAGGTGCAGGGGTGTTGTCTGAGCAAATGACCACACGTTACTTCACCGACAACCAAGTGTTGTTCCCAAGTCACGATGTTGCATGGTTGTGGATTGGTGGAATGGCGGCGTTGTCTCCAATTGGATTGGTGATTTTCCGTGGTGTCTTTGCCAAACGTGAAGAAGAGGCTATTAAAGAGGCTGAAGAGTTTGCCGCTGAGCAAAAGAAGTTGGCCGAGCAAGGTGCTTCGGATACTGAAAACGCCTAATCTGTCGCCAACTGTTTGACGGATGATCTGGGAGTAGTATGTCTTGTCAGCAACGATCGTTGGCCTTGGAAACAGAGATCTGGGGAACCGCGACTGAACGTACCACCCAGTGGATACTCGTCGAGTACTGTGGGGAATGGCACCCAAAAATGCGCATTCCCAATTTACAGTTACCCGTTTCTTTCGCTGGGGCTTTAGATTCGATCAGTAAACGTGATGGGTGGAAAATACTGTGGATACGACGTCCAGGTGCCAGTGGGAAGTACGTTTATTGGTGGGACTTGGATAGCAAAAAGTGTAAGGTTGCTTCCATCGATGCGGATTGGAACGATGGTTTTGAGAACGAAGAGCGTTGGCAGTACCCAGAAGACATCGGCTTGTCTGCCCCACAAGTTTTGGTCTGTACTCACGGTCAACGGGATCGTTGTTGTGCGGTTCTCGGTGGGGTAATCTTTGCTGAATTGCGACGCCATCTGCCAGAAACGGTTTGGCAAGTAACCCATTTGGGTGGTCACCGATTTGCCCCGACCGCACTGTGTTTATCATTGGGCTTGTTGCTGGGACGCATTGAACAATCAGACGGCATCAATATTGCTCGGGCGGTGATGATGCAGAATTCTCAACTGATTCGGACAGCGATCATTCGCGGAGACGTTCGGTTGTCGAAACGAGAGCAAGCCCGTCAGTTGTGGCTTGCTGAGCAAGAAGGGGAATTGCTGTCGACTCGTGAAGAACAGTTTGTCTGGCTCGATAAAAATGGTCAGCGTTTGCAGACCAAACAGTATCTCCAACAATTGGGTGAGTTGGCAGTTTCTTGTGGGGATGCCCACACCAAACCGGTGTATCAGTGGTGCTTTGAGTCCCATGAAACTGTCGAGTAGGCTCGAAGAGATTATTCGTTGGGTACCTTCGTGCCGATGTGCAGTGGATGTGGGTACAGACCATGCTTTGGTGCCGATTGCTTTGTTATCTCGAAATGTTGTTGGGAGGGCGATCGGTATCGATAAAAGTCCTCATCCACTTGCTCAAGCGAAAGTCAATCGGCACAATGCGCACCTGACTACCAGACTGGAATTGCAGTGTGCCGATGGTTTACAGGCCGTGTCCTTAGAGGCGGATGATGTCGTGGTCATGGCGGGGATGGGTGGAAGAACGATGCAAATGGTACTCCAACAGACCGACTGGCGAGGTACACTGGTGATTCAACCCAATCGCGATCAAGTCGATACCCGTACTTTTTTACATCAGCAAGGATGGCAGAGTGATGGCGAAAGCCTGATCGTTGAAAATGATCAGTTTTTTTGGACCAGTCGTTGGCGATATCAACCGTCTCAAAAGTTGACAGTATCACCACTTGAGTTGTATTTTGGACATCAGACCTGGCTTGGTTCTAGGGATGTATTTCGATGCTGGTTTGAACGAGAGTATACACGGATTCAATCTCTGCCTGATCAAGCACCTGCTCGCGATCACCTACGGTTGTTTACCGAAATGAAAAAAGTACTATCCGAACTCACCAATCCTAGTTAAGACAATAGTGTAGGAGGCATGAGGATGTTGTTTACCATCTCCGACATACTGATCTCTTTGTGGAGAAAGTGGCAACGTGCAATCCACGGGATCAATGAGGTTATTGCAACCATCCTGATGACCTTGACCTATGCCTTGGCAGTGACCCCCGTTTCGATTGTCTTTCGATTGTTGGTACCCGATCCGATTGATCGTGGACTGGGGGACCCACATGCCAAGACCTATTGGAAGCCAGTTCCCAAAGAAGACGATGCCAACGATATTCGTCGGGTCCAACGTCAGTATTAAATTCTGACATCGAAATTGGATACCCACAGGCTACAATGGTCTTGAATACAATTGACAAGTACAATAATCTGCATGAAGAAGTCCTCTCAATGCGTTAAAAGAGGGCAAACATTAGACTACAACTTTTAAGGAGTGCACATGGCACAGCAATACATTTTTCAAATGGAAAAGTTAACCAAGCGATTGGATGATGGAAGAGAGTTACTCTCCAATTTTTGGTTGTCCTTTTATCCTGGTGCCAAGATTGGTATCATTGGACACAATGGTGCCGGTAAATCGACCATTTTACGGATTATGGCTGGTGTCGACAAAGATTACGAGGGACGCACTTGGTTAGATCCCGAAGCTAAAGTTGGTTACTTACGCCAAGAACCCGAACTGGATCCCAACTTGAATGTTCGTCAAAACGTGGAGTTGGGATTGGCTCATCTACGTCAACTGTTGACCGATTATGATGCTATCAACGATGCGTTTGAAACCATCGACTATGAAGATATGGAAGCGATGGATGCCTTGTTGGCTCGTCAGTCAGCCGTTCAAGATGCGATTGATGCTGCGGATGCTTGGGACTTGGATCGTCGGGTTGATATTGCGATGGATGCCTTGCGGGTTCCCGATGGTGATGCCAGTATCGAACATTTGAGTGGTGGAGAAAAGCGTCGGGTTGCCTTGTGTTCACTGTTGCTTTCCAAACCCCAACTGTTGTTGCTTGACGAACCGACCAACCACTTGGACGCAGAATCGGTTGCTTGGTTGGAACGTCACTTGGCTGAATATGAGGGTACAGTGGTGTTTGTGACCCACGATCGTTATTTCCTCGACAATGTTGCCAAATGGATTTTGGAGATTGACAATGGACAAGGAGTTCCTTGGGAGGGTAACTATTCTTCATGGTTGGACCAAAAACAAAAGCGATTGGAAAAGCAAAATCGTGCCCGTGGAAAACAGCGCACATTGGCCAAGGAATTGGAATGGATTCAAATGGGATCTCAAAAACGATCCTTGCGTAACAAGGCGCGTATCAAGCAGTACGAAAATCTGTTGATGGACATTGAGTCTGGAAAGATCGCCGAACGCAAATTGGATATTGCCATTCCCAGTGGACCGCGTTTGGGGGATACCGTTGTTCGTGCACGTGGTCTCAGCAAAGGATTTGGTGAGCGTTGGTTGATTCGTGATTTGGACTTTGACCTTCCACGTGGGGGAATCGTCGGGATTGTAGGGGCAAACGGTGCTGGGAAAACCACCTTGTTTCGAATGATTGCCGGTGAAGAAACCCCTGACAGTGGTGAGTTAACGGTTGGTCAAACGGTGCAACTTTCTTATGTGTCTCAGGGGCGTAATGAACTTGAGGATGATAAGTCGGTCTGGCACAACATTACCGGTGGTCACGATTTGATGCGGGTAGGTACCCAAGAAATTAATTCTCGCGCGTATGTGGCGGCATTTGGTTTTCGTGGATCCAAACAAAGCCAAAAAGTTGGCGTGATGAGTGGTGGAGAGCGAAATCGGGTTCACTTGGCGCGGATGTTGCAAAGTGGTGGAAATCTGATTCTCCTTGATGAGCCCACCAATGACTTGGATGTCGAGACCTTACGAACACTCGAAGAGGCCTTGGAGGGTTTTGGCGGCTGTGTGATTGCCATTAGCCACGATCGTTGGTTCTTGAATCGTGTGGCTACACACATTATGGCTTTTGAAGGTGATTCAAATGTGG
>CAKZLX010000592.1 GCA_937127265.1 uncultured Pseudomonadota bacterium | reverse complement strand
CAAGAAAATGGTACCGAACCACCGTTTGAAAATACCTACTGGGACAACAAAGAATCAGGTATCTATGTCGATTTGATTTCGGGGGAGGCGTTGTTTTCTTCGACCCACAAGTACAAGTCTGGAACCGGATGGCCCAGTTTTTATCGTCCGTTAGAGGATGCAAACATTGTGGAGAAAGCCGATCGGGGTGTCTGGGGGACGCGATCCGAAGTACGTTCGTTGATGGGAGATGCGCATTTGGGGCACGTTTTTAATGATGGCCCTGAACCCACGGGGTTACGATATTGTATGAACTCGGCTGCTTTACGCTTTGTTCCAGTAGCAGAGATGGCGAAGGAAGGCTACGGTGAGTATTTGTACTTGTTTACGTCCGATACTGAATTGGCCAAACCAGATAAGGAAATCGCTTATTTGGCAGGCGGTTGTTTTTGGGGGATGGAACAAATTATCCGTAAGATACCCGGTGTTTTGGATACCGAGGTTGGCTATACTGGTGGCCGATTAGATTCACCGACCTATGCTGATGTCAAGAAGGGAAAGTCTGGGCACGCTGAATCGGTCAAAGTGGTTTTTGATCGCAATCGTATCTCCTATGAAGAGTTGTTGGGATACTTCTTTCGGATGCACGATCCCACGACCCTCGATAGGCAAGGTAACGATATTGGCGATCAATACCGCTCAGCGATTTTCTATCTTTCAGAAAGTCAAAAGCGCACCGCTGAATCGGTTATCGCCAAGGTAAATGCCTCGGGAAAATGGTCAAACCCAATCGTTACCGAAGTGGTGAAAGCCGGAGAATGGACTGATGCCGAAGATTACCACCAAGATTATTTGGTTATTCAGCCTGATGGCTATACCTGTCACTATTTGAGAGATTGAGTTAACCAATTTAACCTTATAAACGATGCCTTATCCACAACACTCGGATAGGAATGAATCACCAGAGGAAAACAATATGATTCACCATAAAGGCTTGGGCATGACCCTTGATAGTTCGGTTTCTTTAGAGAACCTGAATCCATGGAAGGATGCACTGAATACCATGAACGCCCTTGAAGCAGGTGCGATTGCCAACCCCACAGAAGGACGACAAGTTGGACATTATTGGCTGCGGGACCCCAGTTTGGCTTCGGATGAACAAGCCGCAGAGATTAGACTCTCCTGGCAACAGTTACAACAGGTGGTCGACAAGGTTCAACAGGGTGGGTACACCGATGTGTTGATGGTGGGGATTGGAGGCTCGGCTTTGGGGCCACAATTGTTGGTGGATGCCTTGCCGACTGAAAACATGAACGTTTCATTTTTGGACAACACCGATCCAGCTGGAATAGATAGGGTTTTGGCTGGTCTATCCTTGCAACAGACGGTGGGGGTGGTTTTATCAAAATCAGGGGGAACCAAAGAAACCCGAAATGCCATGTTGGAGACCCGTGAGGCTTATCAACGTGCTGGTGTATCGTTTACCGATCGGGCGATTGCAGTGACCGTCAAAGATTCAAAACTGTATCAGATGGCAGTAGAAGAAAGTTGGCTTGGTATTTTACCTCTATGGGACTGGGTCGGTGGGAGAACCTCAATTACCGGTATGGTAGGTTTGTTACCACTTGCCTTGATGAACAGAGACTGGAACGCATTTTTGGATGGTGCCAAAAAGATGGATAGCTGGACGCGTGAAGCAAGCCTAGAGAACCCTGCCTTGTGGTTAGCAAATCTGTGGTGGGAGGAAGGCAATGGTCGTGGTGACAGGAACATGGTGGTGTTGCCCTATAAGGATGCACTGGGCTTGTTTGGTCGCTATTTACAACAGTTGATCATGGAGTCATTGGGTAAAAAAGAGTCTCTGGATGGTGAAGTGGTTCATCAAGGATTGACGGTTTATGGCAACAAAGGCAGTACCGATCAACATGCTTTTGTTCAGCAATTGCGCGATGGACGACACGATTTCTTTACCTTGTTGATTGGAACGTTACAGGATCGAGAAGGAGCCTCTATTGAGGTAGAAGATGGTGTCAGCAGTGGAGATTATTTACTTGGATTTTTACTAGGTACTCGCCATGCGTTGTTGGATGCTGGTCGTTCGGTGATGAGCTTAATCGTCGATCAAGTTGATGAACGTACATTAGGGGCTCTGATTGCCTTGTTTGAACGAGCCGTTGGTCTCTATGCGCACCGTGCCAATATCAATGCCTATGATCAACCTGGTGTGGAGGCTGGAAAAAAAGCCGCACAGTCAAAGTTGGAACTGAAAAAAATGATTGATAATCAACAAGACCTTTCCGATGCAAATCCGTTTGATGTATGGTTGTGGCGTTCCAAAAAGGCATATCATGACCAACAATCCTCTTGAACAATGCGTCTCTGACATTGACGCACTATTTGCGCTCAATCTTCCAATTGTTGATGTCCGCGCACCGATAGAATTTGAAAAAGGACACATACCAGGGGCGATTAATATTCCGCTTCTCACCAATGAAGACCGTCATCAAGTGGGGTTGTGCTATCGGCAGTTTGGTCATCACAAGGCTGTGGAACTGGGGTTGGAATTGGTTGGACCTCGCCTTGGTTTGTTGGCAAAATTAGGACGGGAGCACAGTGCAAACAATCAATTGATTGTCTACTGTCAACGTGGTGGCAAACGCTCTCAGTCGATGTCTTGGTTGTGGTCGCAGTTGGGAATTCAAGTATACCGGTTGGCTGGTGGTTACAAAAGATTTCGTCATTGGACAGGCCAAACGATTTTGGATTCACGAAGGGTGCTTTTGTTGGCCGGTGGTACTGGTGTGGGAAAAACGGATGTCTTGTTGGCTTTGGCTGAAGCAGGGGAGTCCATTGTGAACCTAGAAGGGTTAGCAAATCACAAAGGTTCGGCATTTGGTGCAATAGGAGAAGCCCCCCAACCTACTCAAAGTCATTTTGAAAATAGATTGGCGATCGCCTTATCGAAGGTCAAATCTGGGGATGTGGTCTGGTTAGAAGCCGAAAGCCGCCGGATTGGATGTTGTCAGATCCCTGATGGACTATGGCAACAAATGACCAAGGCACCGCGAATTTATTTAGAAAGGGATGTCACTGAGCGCATCGAACGCCTGTGTTTGGACTATCAAGAGGCTTCCATTGTCGAATTGGAGCGGGCTTTACAAGGTATTCGGAAACGTTTGGGTTCAGAGACTCATTTGCGAGCTTTGCAGAGTCTACATGCAAACGATCGACAAGGGGTGGTTGAGCAGGTTTTATCCTATTATGATCGTTGGTATGAAAAGCACAAAGCCACTTATCAAGACCAAATATTGGAAGTTATAGACATCTCAACAATGCCACTTTCTGATCTCATAGGCTACTTGAAAACCCTAAAAGATGAAAAATATGGCTTAATCGAATAAGTAAGACTGTCACATATTTTATCGAGAGGACAGTCATGAGTGAAGTCAATCCCAAATTACAAGACTTATTTATAGGAATCGCTGGGCTTATTGGTGCTGGAAAGTCAACATTGGCGACTGCACTGGGTGAATTGACCGGTTTACCCGTATATTATGAACCTGTACAAGACAATGAATACTTGGCTGACTTTTATGCCGACACCGGTAAGTATGCTTTCTCGATGCAGATTTATTTGTTGAATCGTCGTTTTCAGCAGCACCAAGAAATCATTTGGAAAGGTGGTGGTGCCGTCCAAGATCGTACCATTTATGAGGATGCCATCTTTGCCAAGACATTGTTGAATCTTGGATTGATGGATGAACGTGATTATCGTACCTATTTGTCGTTGTTTAAACACATGTCGAACTTTATGTGTCGTCCAAACATTATTGTCTATTTGGACATCAAGCCAGAAACCTCGATGAAACGGATTCAGATGCGTTCTCGCGATGTGGAAAGTGGGATTGCCTTGGACTATTTGGAAATGCTCTATCAAGAGTATGAAATCTTCATTGAAGAAATTGGAAAAACAATTCCGGTTATTCGGGTTCCATGGGAAGAGTTTCGTTCGGCAGAAGATACCGCCAAATTGATTGAACGAGAATATCTCAACATGACCTTTATTCGCAACGCGTCGTGGTCTCCCATTCGTGGAGTATAAGCCATGAGTGCTACTGAACCACAAGTCGTCAAAAAATACGGCACCCTTTTGGGGGTATTCATCCCCTCTATCTTGACCATCTTGGGTGCGATCATGTATCTCCGATTTGGTTGGGTCGTTGGTAATGCCGGTTTATGGGGTACCTTGGCGATTGTGGGCTTGGCCAATGCGATCACCCTGATTACGGCGTTGTCAGTATCTTCTTTGGCGACCTCTCAACGAGTTGGTGTTGGTGGTGCCTATTTTTTGATTAGCCGATCCTTGGGTATTTCGATGGGGGGAGCGATTGGCTTACCCTTGTATTTATCCCAGTCCATTTCTTTGACTTTATACTGCTATGCCTTGGCTGAAAGTTTGACGATGATCTTTCCCAGTGCTCCGATCCAGCCACTGGCAGCAGTGTTTATCATCGCAGTGACAGTATCTGCTCTCAAAGCTACCGAATGGGTGTTGAAGTCACAGATTTTTATTTTTGTTTTGGTTTTGCTCTCCATTGTGTCCTTGTTGTGGGGTGTGAATTGGGATGCTGGTGTTTTCATTACCCAAGCGAGCTATGCCTCTGCAGATGCCACTGGATTTTGGGACGTGTTTGCGGTGTTCTTTCCTGCTGTAACCGGTATTTTGACTGGATTGAGTTTGTCCGGCGATTTAGAGGATCCAGAGAAGGCAATTCCTTATGGAACTTTGGGTGCGGTGGTGGTTGGCATGGTGCTTTACTTCATCATTCCAGTGGCGCTATCGCATCATCGTGATGTTGATTCGATGTTGACCAACACCTTGATCTGGCTCGATGTCGCCAAGTTTCCGATTCTGATTTTACCTGGTTTATTGGCCGCCATTTTGTCTAGTGCCATCGGTTCCATTCTTTCGGCTCCCAGAACCTTACAAGCGCTAGCAGATGATGGTATTTTACCAGAACGTGTCGGTCGTTTAGAAGACGGTGAACCCAAGTTTGCGATGTACATTTCTGGTGGGGTGGCTTTGTTGGCCGTTTTGCTTGGAGATTTGAACGCGGTGGCGACTGTGGTCACGATGTTCTTTTTGACCACCTATTGTATGATCAATGTGGTTTCAGCACTGGAAAGTTTGGTTCGCAACCCCTCATTTCGTCCAAAGTTTCACATTTCTTGGGTCTATTCACTAATGGCGGCCGCTGGTTGTTGTTTGGTGATGATGTTGATTAATCCTTTGGCTTCGGTGTCGGCCTTTTTGATTGAACTTGGCATCTATATCTACCTCTCTCGGGTGACACTCTCTAGTACATGGGGAGACATGCGTGGAGGATTAATGATGGCGATTGCCCGTTGGGCATTGTTGGCACATAAACGTCTAGAAGAACACCGTAGAAACTGGCGTCCGAATCTGTTGGTGTTTGCTGATGGGGTGGAAAACAGCCTTTGGAATGTACAAACTGCCAATGATTTGACTGTGGGACGTGGTATCGTGACGGTGGTTCAACTGCACCAAAGTGAGTTGACAGCACTCCCTACACTGGCAGAACGTCAAGAAACAATTGCCAAAATGGAGTCCTTTTTACAATCTCACGACATTGATGCCTTTTGCGAATTGGATGTGGTCGATCGAAAAACGGAAGGCTATGTTTCGGTGGCTCAAGCGAATGGTATTGCGGGGATGCAATCGAATACTATTGTGATGGGATGGTCAACCAAACTGGAGATTGCTCCCTTGATGTTGGCGATGGACTCTTTGCAGAAATCGTTGATTTTTACTCGTTTCAGCGGTTGGGAAGACAAGCGAGAGCGGATCGATGTATGGTGGTCGGGAACTTATCAAAATGGTGATTTGATGCTGTTGTTGGCACACTTACTTGGCTTGTCACAACATTGGAGGACAGCCAAAATCTATCTCAAAACCGTAGTCGACAATGACACTCTCTTTGAAGAACGTGAGAGTGCTTTACAGAAGATTTGCCAAGAAACCCGAATCCAAGCCCAATGTGAAGTGTTAATTCGTCAACCCTCTCAAAGCTTAAATGATGTAATTGTCTCGCATTCAAAGACCGCTGACTTGGTGATGCTGGGGATGTCCCTGCCAGACCCTGAACGAGCCAGCGAATTTGTAGAATGGTATGATACCCTGGCTTCTGGATTGGACAATGTGATGTTTGTGCGCAATTCCACGCCTTTTAAAGGACAGTTGATTGTCGAGGATGGAGAAGAATTGGATTGACGTCTATGATTTGATGACCTCAATTTGTTTGCAGGCCCCCAACACTGGAAGAGGTGCGGTTCCTGGTAAGTCGAACATTAAGTGACTTTGATTACAGAATGAACATTCTTGCCATTGCATGAGGGTAGGAAGCATTTTTTGCTGATGAATAAGATAGAGAAAAGTGCCATTTTTTGGTGGTGTTGGAATCTCTGCATCATACTCATGAGGGAAGTAGAGTAGTTCGGATGGTGTTTTAACAACCAGAATATGAGGAAAATCTTCATGTAATGCTAAAAATAGACATCTTAACAATGGTAAGTACTTTTGGACGTACCGTTGACAATCTGTTTTTGTAGCGAATCCAGTTTCGGAATGCCCCCAGTCTTTATTGCGATGCGTAACCAAGGAGGCAATAATATTTGTATACAAAGAATCTTGGTAGGTTTTAAAATTGGATATCTTTCCTTTCAGAGAACGAGTTCGTTTATTGTCTAGAATGTTTTGGAAGGCATGACGTAAGATACCCAAGGTTAAGTTTCCTTTGCTATTCCATGGCTGCAGATTGGTGTCTGCATACAAAATGGAAAGGTAATAGCGAAAGAAATGTTCCAATGCAAAGGGGATATTGCCGGCTTGTTCA
>CAKZLX010000591.1 GCA_937127265.1 uncultured Pseudomonadota bacterium | reverse complement strand
GAGGGGGTGTTTTTTATGTGCTTTAAAAAATTGATAATGAGCCTCCTTTAGGTCGGTAATCATTGAGGAATTCATAGATTTGTTTCTTTTTTGGGTCGCTGAGAGTTTGGTATGCTTGGGTCAGACCCATAAAGATTTTATCAATCGCAGGACCGTATTCGCCGATATCCTTACGGAAAAAAGCATCTGGGTGCCAAGTTCTGGAGAGTTTGTAATAGGCTTGTTGGATGACCGATGCTTCAGAATGACGACCGACATCTAACAGGCGGTAGTGCTGTTCGTCGTCGACCAGTTGAGACAATCTATCGATATCGGCAATTTCTTCAGGGGTTAAGGGCGTTTTACTCACGATGAACCTTCTTGTTGTGGGAGAGAGAAGATAAGACAGAAATTATAATTATTTCTGGGGTATGACCACTTAAAAAGACAAAAAGTAACCGTTCAATCCGAATTTTGACTTAATATTTAGTCATCGTTCGGTCGTTCTATTCGTGGGTGTGCCTTACGATAGGACTCGATCAAGGCAGCCGTATTGATTTGGGTATAGCGTTGTGTAGTGGATAGCGAACTGTGTCCCAATTGTTCTTGAATGCTGCGTAAATCAGCACCAGCGTCCAATAAGTGAGTGGCACAGGTGTGTCGAAAAGCATGAGGGTGTAGACCAAAGACCCCATTCGCCTTGCCTGAATCATTGCAGATTTGCCAAATCGAACGCGTTGACAATCTTTTTCCAAATTTATTGAGAAAGAGTGCACCTTTTTTTGGGTGAGAAGGGTTTTGCAGCATTTTTTGGATGGCGTCGGCGGCGGGAGGACCAAAGGGTACAATGCGATCTTTTTTGCCCTTACCTTCCACCACATGTACCATACACTGTTGGAGATCAACTTGATTCACATTGAGATTGGCGACCTCACTGACCCGTAATCCAGCACCGTAAATCATTTCTAAGATCGCTTGGTTCCGAAGTTTAAATGCACCTTCTTGTGTGGGGTTTTCCACAACTGCGGTGGCCTCTGGAATACTCATAAACTTGGGGTTTCTTTTTGGTATTTTGGGAATTGAGACAGTACGAGTGGGATCTTCAGTGCCATGACCGTGTAAGATCATCCATTGATGCAAGTTGCGAATGGTTGAACGCTTACGGTTGAGCGTCGATGCCGAAACAGGCTTGGTTCCTTTGGGTGGATCGAGCAAGGTTCGAAACCATCCGCGTACCGAATTCTTTTGGCTGGTTTGGAGCGTGGTATTATTTTGGTGTAGGAATTCCAAATAGCTTTGAGAGTCGACTCGATAGGCTCGCAAAGAATGCTTGGAGAGCCCTTTGTTTACAGCCAGATGGTGAAGCCAAGTATCGCGAATGGTGATGTCAGATGGATTACACATTGGTGCCTCATGATGAACAGTTATTGACCTGTCAACAATTATAGCACAGTCAAATGCGTTCCCACAACGATCCACGTTGTCGGATGTATCCCAACCGTTTTAATTCCAATAACGCTTCCAACATCTCCGAAGGGTTAGCATGTTGCGCTTCGACGATCTCTTGGAGAGATTGTGGTTTGGACAAACTGTCGAGCAACTTGTTTTCAGGTATTTCAGTATCAAAGATTGTTTTTGGATCCCACAGTGGGTGCGCACCTTGTTCAATTAAGTGCAAACAACCATGCCCGTTGATACGGTTAGGGTGATGGGGTACCGCATAGACTTCTTTGCCTAGTTCCACACCCGACAAGGCGGTGCTGATTGAGCCAGAAGATTTTGAGGCTTCCACCACAACAATGTATTCTGCCAACATGGCGATCAGGTGGTTGCGGTGTTTATAGTGCCATTTTTGTACTCGTACATCAGGAGGATAGGTGCTTAATACCAATCCACCACGTTCAATTAATTGGGTCATCCACCGTAAACGATGTCCTTCAAGGCAATCAAATCCCTGTTCAAGCACTGCGATTAGGTGAACAGGATTTTCTTTGCGTGAGAGGATAGCGTGATGAGCAGCCTCTTCAATGCCAAAGGTCAAGCCACCAAGAATGCTGTGGGTGGTATAGGCTGCCCACGACAATCGTGCGGTAAAAGAGAGACTGTCTTTGGAACAATGTCTGGAGCCAACGATGGCAATACTTGGATGCTTCAAAAGATCGATGTTCCCTCGATAAAACAGTACAGGAGGGGCTGAGGGGTATTTCTTGAGGTTTGCAGGATAGGTGGGCTGATCAATGGTTATAAAGGGGGTGTTGTATGTTTTGGGTTTTGCCTCTTGCACTTTTTTCCACTGGTATGGAGATAGATGCTTTTGGAGGTGGAACCGTAGGTCATCTTGGGAAAATCCATGCGGTAAAGTAGAGAAATCAACATTATGCTGTAATGATAACAAGCCAGTATAAAGGGCAGAGAGAGTGTGGTTGGACATTGCATTCCTTGTTTATTAGGGTGATCTCTGCTAAGAGTAGACCCAGATTTTGAATTGTCAATATAGAAGAGAGGACTATTTATGACCGAGACAAAAGGCTTTGTTCATACACGGACGGTTCGATTTGGAGAGTGTGACCCCGCTGGAGTCGCCTATTATCCCACATTTTTCAATTGGTTTCACCAAGCGATGGAGGCTTGTTTTGAAGAATGGGTTGGAACTCCCTATGCGACTATCATTCAAAAGACAGGTTTCCCAGCGGTACAAACCTCCGCAGACTTTCATCGTCCTTTATCGGTTGGTAGCGTGATTGATGTTGTGGTTCAAATCGCGACAATCGGTCGCAGTTCTGTAGAATGGCGGTTTGATATCTACCGACGAATTCCAGGAAAGTCTTCGGTGTTGTCTGCAACAGGGAAGGTCAAAACGGTTTGCATTGCTGTTGATGATGGACACTTTGCCTTTGCTTCGGTTCCGGTTCCAGAAATGGTACGAAGCCGTTTGGAAGGATTGTTGATTGAACCTTAACGAAAGTCACTCAAATGCAAGGTGACCGTTTCTTCCTTTTCGTGTTCGGGGGCTTGTAGGGTGGCATCTTCTTCAAGTCTTTTACGTAAATCGGCAAGCGACATGATATAGGTGTGTAACTCCCCCCGTTTCCCTTTGATTTTCTGTGCGCCACGAGGGTGGAACGGGTACTCGTCTTTTAACTCTTGGTAAATACTGTCACTGACTTGGATGTAGTTGGGTATTCCAGTGGACTCCATTCTGGAGGCGGTATTGACGGTATCACCCCAAAGGTCATAAATACTCTTTTGGCGACCGATCACGCCAGCTACTACGGGTCCAGAATGAAGGCCAATCCGAATGGAGAGTTCGCTGTCTAGTTTGACATTCAGTCGCTCCATCGCCATCAATAGTGCCGCAGCAAAGCGCATAGCTTGTCGTTTGTGGTCTGGGGTTGGAGTGGGTACACCGGCTGCTGCCATGTAGGCATCGCCAATGGTCTTGATCTTTTCAACTCCCATTCGGTGGGCAATTTGATCAAACTCACCAAAGAACTTGTTTAAAATCCAGAGTAATTTTTCGGGTTCGATGTTTTCAGACAGTTGGGTGAATCCAACAATGTCCGCAAAAATAACTGTGACATCATCATAGTTATCGGCGATGGTACGCTCTTGTAGTTTCAAGCGTTGGACGATGATCGGTGGGAATATATTGTAGAGCAATTCCTCAGAACGTCGGTGTTCGACTCGCAATTGTTTTTGTTGGGTACGAAGCGACAGGTAGAACTGATAGACGATGGCTGTGGTGGCAATGGTTGCGGTGAGGGTGGTAATCAGTCGAATCGAAGAACTGACTTTTGGGCTGAGGGTGATGTTCCAAAAGGGTGCGGGATCAATCCCTTCCAATAAAATGGTGAGCAAAATGTTGACAATGGTAAAGCCGTTTACCCACTTCTCCTCTGTTTGTGGTAACAACAAAAATGTACTGGGCATCAAGACCAACAGTGCCCGTTGCATGCCAAATTCAGCAGGAAAAAACAACAGGTTACTCAAGGCGATGTGAATCAAGGCAGTACTCATAAACATGATACTCGCCACCACCAAATCTCGGTGTTTACCGATGACCAATGCACCTATGTAAAGAAAGAGGATGGGTGTCAGTAGCAGACTTTCTAATGCTTCCTGCAAAATGATCAGCAGACCAATTTGCGCGATGCCCAGTGTGAGGTAGAACCCGACCAAACTGCGTAATAGGGTGTCATTGATCTTCTTACGCGCCGTATACCCGAGTGCGTTAACGGAAGGGTCATTGGAAGATGGAAGAGACATGGGCAAGTGATGGAATAGGGGTCAAAGTATCGTTTTGTATCACTCTATTATATAGAGGGCAATCTTGTTGTGTACAAGTGATGACAGGTTCGACCACAATCGGTTATAGCATTGGCGATAATCAAGAGGTTTATTTGGAGGTCTCATGCAGACAACACCCATTCAGTTACAATCGTATTTGTGTGATCAATGGCAAACTGGTAACGGCGAGGTTGAAGAATTGTACAACCCCTCAACCGAAAATCTGATCGCGACCACCTGTACCACTGGACTTGATTTCGATGCTGCCTTTGATCATGCCCGAACCGTTGGTGGACCAGCTTTGCGGGCGATGACCTTTGCTGAACGTGGGGCACTGCTCACCAAAATGGCTGCCGTTTTGCACGAAAAACGAGAATACTTGTTGGAAGTGTCCAGAGACTGTAATGGTGCCACCCGCGGTGATTCCAAGTTTGACGTGGATGGTGCCACCATGACCTTGTCCACCTATGGACGCTATGGTGCCAAAATGGGAGACCAGAAATTCCAAGTGGATGGACAAGCCAGTAAAATTGCTGCCAATGCTCGTCATGTTGGACAACACTTTCGGTTGCCGCGCGAAGGGGTTGCCTTTCACATCAATGCTTTCAACTTTCCTGCATGGGGAGCATTTGAAAAAATAGCCTGTGCTTTTTTGGCAGGGGTGCCGGTTGTAACGAAGCCTTCGAGCACCACCGCTTTGTTGACCTATGAGATGATCAAGATTATCGTTGAGGCTGATTTTCTTCCCAAAGGTACCTTGTCCTTTATTGCTGGTGATTCCGCGGATGCCATCGAAAACTTACAAGCCCAAGACGTCGTCGCCTTTACAGGGAGTGCCACCACCGCTGCTAAATTGCGTCAATCTACTGGCGTGTTGCACAAGTCGGTTCGTTTCAATGCTGAAGCCGACTCTTTGAATGCGGCAGTACTTGGACCGGATGTCAGTGTGGGTAACGACATCTGGTATCGTTTCCTCAACAATGTGGTTACTGATATTACCCAAAAAGCAGGGCAGAAGTGTACCGCATCTCGTCGTATTTTTGTTCCTGAAGGGTTGCTTGAGGCTGTCAAAGAAGCACTGGTCGAACGCTTGGAAGGAATTGTTGTGGGGTATCCTACCGATCGCGATGTTGATATGGGACCGGTTGTTTCTGCCAAGCAATTAGCTGATGTGCGGTCTGGTATCGACGCCTTGGCTGAACACGGTTCGATTTTGATTGGTGGATCGGCACCTGTTAACGGTAAAAATGCTCCCGAAGGCAAGGGGTACTTTGTCGCTCCAACAGTGATTGTAGCCAATGATGCCGATAGCGATATCTTTCACCAACGCGAAGTCTTTGGGCCAGTTACCACCATTCTACCCTATGATGGAACGGTTGAACGCGCTTTGGCATTGGTGGCTCGTGGAGAAGGCTGTTTGGTTTCCTCTTTGTACACCAACGATCGTAAATGGTTGAAAGAAGCACTCCTCAAAGCCGCGGTTTGGAACGGTCGATTGTTTGTTGTTTCGGCTAAAGTGGCTGACTCTGCCCTCACACCCAGCACAGTGCTTGCCAATCAAAATCACGGTGGACCAGGTCGTGCCGGGGGTGGCTTGGAACTTGGTGGAACACGCGGTTTGGATTTGTATACCAACTTGGTAGCGATTCAAGGTGACCGTGCGTTGCTGGGTAAACTGTTGGGCTTGACACTCTAATGGTGGACGCAGAGATTCGAGAACAATTGTTGGAGATTGGTTGTTCCTTTGAGGAAAATCAACCGTTTGCCAAGATTGGATACTGGCGGATTGGTGGGAACTTGCGTTGGCTGGTTAGTGTGGAGAACACTAGTCAGTTGCAACGGTTGCTCGCTTTGCATCTTCCTGTACTCATTTTGGGGAACGGCAGTAATATGTTGCTCAGTGATCAAGGGTTTGATGGTCTGGCCTTACAACTGGTCGGTGAATTTGAAACCTTGTCTTTTACCGAAAATGGAGTGCTGGCGGGTGCTGGTATGCCCAATGTCACAGTATTGTCTCGCCTCAAAAGAGAAGGTCGAGGTGGTCTGGGTTCACTCGCGGGGGTTCCTGGCACCATTGGTGGAGCGATTCGGATGAATGCGGGGACCTATTTGGGCGAAATTGGAGAGGTGGTCGATTGGGTAGAATGGATCGACACAGAAACCCCCACAGAGATTCATCGAACAGGCGTAACCGATTTGCAATTTGCCTATCGGCGCGTTGGATTGCCTTGGACCGCGGTGGTACTACGCACCCACTTGTATACCCACAGCAATCATGTGGATGAGGAACGAGAGAGTATCAAGAAACATTTGGCACGTCGCAAAGAAACTCAACCCCTTCATTTACCCTCCTGTGGCTCGGTGTTTAAAAATCCCGCAGGTGACTACGCGGGTCGTTTAATTGAGCAAGTGGGGTTAAAAGGGTATCAGATCGGTCAGGCACAAATTTCTGACAAACACGCCAATTTTATCGTCAATCTCGGTGGGGCAACCGCTCAAGATGTGGCCAGTTTGATTCGGCTGACGCGAGAAACGGTCTATCAAGAAACGGGTATCAGGTTAGAGCCCGAAGTTCGCCGCGAGGGACAGTGGGACGATGGTGTTTGGACACTCTCTCATG
>CAKZLX010000590.1 GCA_937127265.1 uncultured Pseudomonadota bacterium | reverse complement strand
GAAGACTGTGCTACAGAGTTTGGTGTATCGGTGGGAAACTTTGATGTTCTATTTCATCGAGCTTGCAAAGCATTTCGGGACAATTACCCACCATGAGTACACGAGAAGACATAGAAGCCAAACGATTGGCAGAGTGGTTGGACGGCAATCGAGACTCGATGTTGTCTGAAGATGTTGCCCCTGCAATTTATGCTATTCGTCCCGATTGGAGTTCCGAACCAAGCGTTTCAATTGATGATGTGTTGTCTCGCGTACAGACGGGACCGTTTGCTCAGAAGGCTATGGAACATCATGACGATCTTATAAGTGAAGAAGATGAGTTCGTGTCCAATCTATTTACGGTGTCTAAAAGTCCAACATTGCCGAATACGACATTGGATGATGTGTTAAATCGAGTTCAAACAGGACCTTTTGCGGAGAGCACGACCAATCAAGTCGATGAATTCACGCTGCGTGATCCAGACACCCCTGGGGCAAATAACAATCGATGGTGGACATCACCGTGGTTGGGAGTGGGCGTGGCTGTTGCGTTGGTGCTGATCATCTTGCTGCCCAACAATTTTGAGGCACCTCAACAAACAGAGAGTATCTTTGCGCCGTCATTTGAAGCCGAGGAACCCCCCCTCGAAGAAATGGACGCCGGTGGATATTTAGAACGCAATGCGCCCAAGACCGTGGAGCGAACATCCTCTGCCGCAAAGCCATCTCCATCTACATCAGATGTTGGTTGGGTATCGGTATCATTGGTATCTGGGTTTGTGTCGGTATCCGTATCTGTTTCGGTGTCGGTATCAGTGTCGACCGGTAAGCCGGTGTCTATTTCTGTATCGGCTGTATCCAGTCCAAAGCCACCAGCGGTATCGACTGTTTTATCCATCATTTCTAATCCCACAGTACACCCTGTGAATACAATACCGAAAACAGCAATGGGGAGTCTGGTGTGCAGAGAAATCATATCAACCTCCTGTATAGATAAGATAGCACAGGTTAGAGAACTGGGCACACTATATGGAGAAACCATGAAATTGTATCAAGAGTGGGCTTGGATTTGGTCAGAAGTGACCCCCATGATGACCTATGACGAAGAAGCCCAAGACCTGATGACGATCATCACTGAAAGTTTGGGTCGGCCACCCCGTAATATTTTGGAATTGGGTTCTGGTGGGGGCTATCTCTTACATGACCTACAATCCCAGTATCCATCGGTTTCGGTCACCTTGGTCGATAACAGTCCCCAGATGTTAGCCTTGGCCAAAGAGCGCAATCCCAAGGCTGAAACCATTTTGGCAGATATGAGTACACTCGATTTATCTCGGCACTTTGATGTGGTGTTGCTTCATGATGCGGTGATGTACCTTGCAGATGTACCGCAGGTGTGTCAGGTTTTAAAGGTCATGAATCACCATCTGTCATCCGATGGGGTTGCTGTTGTTTTACCAGACTGTTGTCGTGAAACGTTTGAAGATCGAATTTTAACTGCCGAATCTCACACTGAAAAGGCATCTTTGCATCTAACTGAATGGCATTGGGGACTGACTGATGAGGGACAGGTATCGGTTGAATTTTCGATTTTGCTCCACGATCATCAAGCCTTACCCGATCAGATTCAGTCACACCATGAAACCCATCGGATGTTGGTGTTATCGTTGAGCGAGTGGATGACACTGTTCATGAAAACAGGTTGGATGCAAGACTTTCCGATGTCTCCTTGGATGCATGGCGGAGAGTTCTTTTTACTTCGTCCAATGGCACAATTGCCTTCCACGTCATAATATTTTATCATGGAATACAAATGCCAAAGGACTGATCGAAAGCCCTTTTTTGCTTGAATGAAATCCCGTTGTTGAGTAGACTAAACGCCATGTCCACACTTGAAACACCCCCATCTGAAACACTTGAGTCCAGTGAAACCTCACCTGAAATATCTGCACAAGATGAGGCTGAGGTTGTCGAACGCACCTATGAAGATGAAGTCCTTGAAGACGAAGTCGCCCTTGGAGGTACACCCGCAGGTCGTGCCACCAACGAAGCCTTGCGCTCGATTGCCAGAACGGCACGTTCTTTTTTGATTTACGATACCCGAAACGATGCAATTCGCAGCTTCCTCTCGGAAATGCAGGAGAAAATGTATTCTGCCCTCAAACAATATGGTGAGATGTCCTTGGAGATTCGTCCTTTTGAGATGGTTCGTGGTGCTGAAGTAGTCTACCTTGAACGCGATCGCGATCGTTCCTTGGCTTTTCGTTTGTTCCGAGATGGTGTGCGTCGTTTGACCATTTCACCAGAGGTGGCTTGGGAGGAAGTCTTGCGTTTGCTGGAAATTCTCTCGATTCGTTTTACTGGGGTACGTCAACAGGAAGATGACGTGGTGACCCTCTTGTTAAAATCTGGGTTTAAAAACATTGAAGTCTCGGCGGTCGAAGGGTTTGTGCCTGATGATGACGAGTACTGTGGCGATGATCCTTCCGCTGGTGCTGCACGGGAGGTTCGTCGTCGACGTCGTGCCGAGAGTCACATCGAAGTCCCTCGGGATTGGGATTTGCCGTTGCCCGAAGCACTTGAACCTGTTGAACTCTCCTATCAGCCATTGTCCGAGGATGATTGTGCCTCTTTGCGCGAAGAAGGTTCGTCGAAAAATCTACCGGAAGTTACGGTTCGTCTGTTGCTGGAAATGCTCAAAGTGGTCAATGACCCCACCGATCCCACTACGCCTGCCGACATTGATGGATTGGTACAAGAAGTACGCGATTTTTTGTTGGCGGAAAGTCAGTTGGGATCGGTGCTCAATCTGATTCAGCAAGTCGAAGAATTTGTCTCTGATCCTGCGCAACGTGAAGAACTAATTGCCTCCTTCACCAGTGAACGAGCGATTCGCAAGATTATTTCATCGTTGCCGAAAGCGGTTACCGAGCCCCCACCTGAACTGCTCAAAATCTTAGACATGTCTCCAATCAATCACCTTCCTGTTTTGATTCAGATTTTGAATGTCGAGCGACGGATGTCCTCTCGTTCAGTGTTGCGTTCACTATTAGGACGTTATGTGGAAGCACAGTCCAAACAAGTCATTCAATCCTTGGATCGCTTTGAAGATTCGGTTGCTTTGGATTTGATCGATGCTTTAATAGCCAAAGATCAGCAGTTCGGACACGATATTGTCTGGCAACTGAAAGAAACACCCAGTCCGGCAATCCTCCACAAACTGTTAAATATTTTGGCAGATTTAGAAGTCTCTTTCAAATACAAAGAGTGGTTATTGAACTTGTTGCAAAATACCAGTGTGGATGGTGTACGAGCTAAGGTTTTAGGGTTGATTGGGCATTTGGCAGAACGTGAACTGTTTGATTTGTTGGAAAAGATCTTACGAAGTGATTCCAACATCAACGAAGAAGAAGCCTCTTTACTTGGAGAAAATCTGGTCAAATCTCACGCTGGTCGTGCCAAAGAATTGTTTGTTGATTGGACACAGTCGCAAAAGTGGTATTCGATTCGTCGGTTGACCATTCGTCAGTCTCAACAAGTAGCGGCGATCGCAGGATTGAGTATTTTGCCGGGTGAAGAAGCGGTTGCCCGTATTCTCCAAGTTCGCACTGAGGCCGATGCTTATTTGGCAGACTTTTGTATGAAGCGGTTGGTGGTACGACGACAGTTGGGTGTGGTGTAACGGTAGTGTGTGGACGAGGATAGCAAGATGAGTGTGGAAGCAGAAAATGTCGAAGAGGGGTTGAACCTCGAAGCGTCACAAGAGGCACTGGGAAAAGCCCTTGAACGTGCAAAAGTGGGCGAGGACAAAGACTTATCCGCCCGTGTCCGTGATGCCGGAGAGCGATTGGTTCGACTGTTGTTTGGTTTGGTTAAATTGACTGAAATCCACGATTTGAGTAATGATGCTTTTGTAAAGCCCTCCGAAGAGTTCAGTTCTGTGATGGAGACCGTCTATGATTTGTTGGGAGCCGTTCACATCGTAACGGTGGAAGACCAAGTGTTTTTGAACGACATTCGTATTCGTTTCGGTCGTGGAGACAGTGTGCAATTGAGTGTTGCCCTTGCTCCACATCAAGTGGGGGGAATGTCTTTTCACAAAGTGCCCACACCCGAACAAGTTCGTCAAGTGTCGGGTCTTTTCGCTGCCGATCCAGCCGAAACAGCACCCCGTGCCGCTTTGATTGAGGTGTTTTCCAAAGCGGGGTTGGAATTCATCGATTTAATGGGGGTTTATCGCTTTCGGGTCAGTGGCGAATCGATGATGGTGGAAAAAGATGGTGCGCAAGTCTCTCAACGGGCATCTTCACTGGTCGACGAGGCATGGGACAACCTCAGTGCCGATCGTACACCGAATCCATTGCCTTTGCGTCGTGCCGTAGCCGATATTTTGGAAACGTCTGATGAAGCCGAAATTGCAGGTTTGGTGGAAGATCCAACTAGTAGCAATAAATACGGAGACCATGCCTTACAAGTCTGTAAATTGAGCCTCTTCATTGCCAGAGAAGTCGGTTTGTCTGAAGAAAATATTCAAGACTTGGGCGTGGCTTCCATGTTTCACGATATGGGGTACGCTTTTCGTGAAGGTGCGGATCCCAAAAAAGGAGAACCTGGGTATGCACCACCGTTTGAACGACACGGAGCGGCAGGAGCCAGAATGTTGCTCAAACAGCGTGGGTTCAACCAAGCCAAGATTCATCGTGCCTTGGCCGCTCTTGAACACCATGCAGATTACGATCAATCCTCTGGACCACCGGCTTTGTTTGCGCGGATTATTCGGATTGCCGAAGACTTTTCCAATATGACTTCTCGTCGTGGTGGTGGCTTTACACCGCATGAAGCCCTTGCGAGAATGGCGGCTGGCTCTGGAACTCGCTACGATCCAACCTTGATGCAGGCTTTTGTCAATCTGATGGGACTTTATCCTCCGGGGACATTGTTGGATGTGGAGATTCCACTCTCCGTTGGTTCCTATACATTTGTGTTGATGTCGAGTTCATTGACCCGTTCGCCAGAGACCTTTTCGTTGCCCCTGTGTCGACTGATTCAATTGCCTGATGGTACTGACTGTCCGGATTCCTACGCTGGAAAAGTGATTGATTTGGCCAAACGACCCCACACTGTTTTGGGTGTTCGCTCTCAGATTTAATCCCATCGGGGTGTGCATCCTGTTGCCGGTTCAGTTCAGTGGGATAAATATTGACATGGGCATAGATAAGTGAGATACTTAATTGTCACGATTTGTCACTGATCCGAGGTTGCTGTGCGTGTATTGTTAATCCGTCCCCCCGCTCGACACACTGTGGAAAGCGAAGTTCCCGAAGCCGTTGAAGCAGAAAACTTGTCCTATCCACCGTTGGCATTGTTGTCTCTGGCGGCTTTTTTACGCGATCAGTCTCATCACGTATGCGATATTTTAGATGCTCAACTGGATCATTTGAGCAATGAAGAGATGGAACAACAAATTCGTGATTTTGCACCAGATGTGGTTGGGATTACTTGTTTTACGGTACAATTGGTCGATGTGATGCATTCCATTCGTGCTGCACGTCGTGCTGGTGTTCAATATGTAGTTTTGGGTGGTCCTCACATCAATGACTTCCCCAAAGAATCATTGGCACTGGAAGGCGTCGACGCAGTGGTCAAAGGCGAGGGACAACAACCGTTATTGGAACTGTTGAAAGTATGGGAAGCCGGTGAGGTTGCCAAGGGAATCAAAGGGGTGATCGCCCATCCCGATGATCCGATTCCCGAAGAAGATGTTTATTTCTCCAACGACTTGGATTCCTATCCGATCATCGATCGCACTTTGGTCGACTACACTCGCTACTATGACGTGATGGGAGAGGGTGGTATCTTCACCACCATGGTGACCTCTAGAGGCTGTCCTTATCGCTGCACCTTTTGTAATACACCAAGACACCGATATCGCGTGCAGTCTCCTGAACGCGTCTGCGATGAATTGGAAGCCTGTATCAATTTGGGAATCCGAGAGATTTATTTCGTGGATGACACCTTTAACATCACCAACCAACGGGTCCACGATCTCTGTGACGAGATCATTCGACGGGGTTTAAAATTTTCTTGGACCGTTCGTTTTCGGGTCAAAGGAGTCGATCGACCGTTGCTTCTCAAAATGAAAGAAGCCGGTTGTGCCCGTATCCAATTGGGTGTGGAGCAAGGAACCGAAGAGGGCTTATTGCGCTTGAAAAAAGACGTCACTTCCCGTGAGATCGAACAAGCCTTCCAACTGTGTCGAGAAGTTGGTATCAACACCGTCGCTTATTTCATGATTGGAACCCCCGTAGAACGAACCCGACAAGATGTTTTGGATACCATTGAATACAGCATTCGTCTCAAGCCAGACTTTGTGATGTACAACATCTTGACCCCATTTCCCGGCACGACCCTCTACGATGAAGGTGTTCGAGACGGTGTGTTGGACCTCCAACCGTGGATCAATTTCATGGAAAACCCCACCGAAGAATTTAAAGCTCAGGTCTGGGATGAGCACTTTACCCGCGATGAGTTGCGAGATTTGTTGCACTTTGCCTATCGACGGTTTTATTGGCGTCCGCAATTTGTGGTTCGTAATCTCTTTCAGATTCGAAATGTCTCAGATTTTACCCGCAAAGCCAAAGCCGGATTGCGATTGTTGGTCAGTTAAAGTCTCAGGTATGGTCTCGTCTAAACACCCGAAGAAGTTACATTATAGTAGAACACACCGTTTGAAGGAATTGTTATGCCCAATGCTGTAGACCCACAACAAGAAGATTTTCACGTCACCTTGATGACCATTTACAGTGTGGAAAACGCTGGTATCCGATATGTTTCGGCCGCTTTGCAACGTGAAGGATTTGATACCAGTATTATTTTTCTCAGAGACTGGGTACACAACTCCTTGACGATGCCCACCGATGAAGAAATTGAAATCGCCATGAATGTGATCGCCCAAAAGCAACCCAAATTGATCGGGTTGGGGTTCATGTCATCGCTGTACCCGATAGCTTTGGAAGTTACCCGACGTATTCAAGAACGATTCCCACATATTCCAATCATTTGGGGTGGTATTCATCCCACCTCAGTACCCGAAGAGTGTATTCCTGAAGTCGACTATCTCTGTGTGGGGGAAGGGGAAATGGCGGCAGTCGAACTCTGTAAAGCCCTGCGTGATGGAAAAGACACCACCAATATTCCCAATATTTGGGCCAATGTTGATGGTAAGATTTACCAAAACACACCGCGCCCCCTCACCCAAGACTTGGATTGGTTGCCGTACCCCGATGTGCGTGATGACAACAAGTTCTACATTGAAAAGAATTCCTTTACGATCGAAGAACCATGGAAGCGAACAGCAGAGTACCGCATCTATTTTTCTCGTGGGTGTCCCTACAACTGTTCTTATTGCTATGTTTCCATTCTGCGTGATGTCTACAACGAAAAAGGCAAGAAGTTTTACCGTGCGCGATCGGTTGATCACATCATGGGTGAGTTGCGAATGGCGATGAAACTCTTTCCCAAGGTCGCTCGCATCAAGGTTGATGATGATACCTCGTTTGCTTTTGGTGATGCGTGGATGGAAGAGTTTTTGGAGCGCTATCCTAAAGAAGTGGGGATTCCTTTTGAGTGTATGTTGATTCCACCGATGTTGCGTCCAAACATGATTCGTAAACTGATGGCAGCAGGTCTCGTGCGGGTGCAAACTGGTATTGAATCTGCTTCTCCCGAAGAATCGGTCGAGTTTCACAATCGCTCTCCCGGAAACAAGTCGATCATGAATTTTGCCGAAGCCAACAAGGAGTTGGGGCTCAACATCGTGTATGATGTTATTATCGACAATCCGCACGCCACCGAGAAAATGAAACTGGAAACGGCAGAGTTTTTATTGGAACTACCCACACCCTATGACATTTATTTCTATTCACTCAATTATTTTCCGGGGACAGCCCTTACCAAAGAAGGGTTGGCTTCAGGGGATTTGGACCCCAACTTGGTGGAAGGAAAGACCACCAAGGCTTGGCGACAGTTTCGAGTATCGATGGATTGGCCACGGTCAGACGAAGATCGTTTCTATCTGGCGATCTATTCCTTGGCATCCAAAAGTGTGGTGCCACGTTCGCTGATTCGCAACCTTTTGGACAACAAAGAGTACTGGAAACAAAATGTGGATCCGATCTTTTATTTGGCTTGGGCGGCGAATTACGGCAAGATGTTTTTCGTGGCACTCCGATACTTCCGAAATGGTGAACTCACTTGGTTCAAGATTCGTCAGTATGCATCACTCAAGCAGTTGATCTCACAATAACACTGGGCTGAACAGATCGAGGTTTATGATGGGATTACGCAGTCGTTTGAAAGGAAAAATCAAAGAAACCTTACAAGGTGTCGGTGCGCTTGCCAAAGTTATTCATGATGAGGCCAATCATCCTGGTCGTCCACAACCACACATGGCGGCTCGCAATCCCTTGTGGGGAGGTGGTGATCCCAATCAACAGGAAGACCCTTCAGTGTCCACAGATGCTGATTCTGCAACGCAAACCGGTATGGAGACTGCTTCGGCTCAGAGTGAGACAACAAAGGGTGGAGAACCCGAGGTGCCTGAAGAGGTTGATTATTGGTTTTTGAATGACGAAGATGGTGAAGGAGACGATTGGTCCAAAACAAATCCCAAAGACTAATACTCGCCGTACTCCCCGTTTACCGATCCGTTGTTTTGATAACGATAGGCATCGCGCATAAAAGCTTCAAAAGTTTCTTTTGACTCCATGATGCCTTCAAAAGTCAGTTCATCTTCAGTATTCTCTTGTTGGTTGCGATAGAGTTGTACTGCCATTGCCGCAGCTCGTGCCTGACAGTTTTCGGTTTGATCGGTGACATTAAAAATATCCATGAAAGCATCGTAGGTGGATAATTTTTCCAAAGCACCCTCCTTTTGGAGAAGACCTGTGAAATAAAGCCAAGTGAAGATGTTGTAGGGATCGTTGACCTCCTTAAAAGACCATATTTGCTCGAGATGTAGTAGTTTGAAATAGATGACAGGTCCCAGTCCTTGCAGTTCTTTGAAGAGCGAGGTTCGTGTCAATAGAATTTGACATTGGGCATTGAGTTTTTTATTGCCACGTAACCAATCATGGATGTATTTTTGGATGTACTGTTGATTGGCCTCACGTTTCTTGATTGCGTCTTGTTTTGGCTCTTCATGGGATAGATCTTCATTGGGTAGATCTTCATCCTCTTGCTTGGGGAGTGGATTGGACAGGATATTATGTAACCATTCCCAATAACGGCGGGTATTTTTTATGTTTTGGTACCGTAAAAGTCTTTCATACAATACATCAAAGTGGCTATGTAAAAATTGTTCGAAGGTAAAGTGTTGTCCTTGAAATCGATGCAAACGAGGACGCTACGTTTTCGACAATCGCGGGGCTGCGGTCGAAAACCTTCACGATAAATCACGAAACTGTTGACGTTACGGACGCGGACAGCGCGGGCAATTGGCGCGAGCTTCTGGCCACGTGCGGCGTGAAATCGGTTTCGTTCTCCGGCGACGGCATTTTTAAGGACAACGCCACGGACGGCGAAATGATCGCTTCCGTTATGGCGGGGTCAATTCTCCCCTACAAGGTGACGGTTCCCGGCCTCGGGGAATTTGCCATGAACGCCATGGTGACGACGGTCGAATATTCCGGGGCGTATAACGAAGCCTTGGAGTTTTC
>CAKZLX010000589.1 GCA_937127265.1 uncultured Pseudomonadota bacterium | reverse complement strand
CCCAATACATTCATTCCTCTCAACATAGAGGCATGGCGATGAGTACTGCGGTCATCTTTATGTGCGGGACTGGAGGTGTGGGAAAAACAACATCCTCCGTGGCAATGGCGATGGCACAAGCCCGAAAGGGTAAACGATGCCTCTTGATGACGATTGACCCCGCTCAACGTCTTGCCGATGCTCTCCACCTCAAGATCAAGGACAATGTACCCACGCCCATTGCCTTACCGAAAGATTGTAAAGGTTCTTTATCGGCAATGATGCTTGATGCCGGACTTGCCTTTGAGAGTTTCAGTCAACAATACACCTCACCAGCCAATTGGACCAAACTATCAAACAATCGCTACTTTCAGTTTGCCAAAAGCAACATGGGTGGCATCCAAGAAATGATGGCGGTGGTCAAGATGATTGAACTAATCGATACCAACCAGTATGACCTGATTGTGATTGACACCCCTCCTGCCCAAAATGCCCAGCAATTTTTCGAAGCCCCTGAAAAGATACAACACTTGTTTTCCAAATCGGGTTTGCAGTGGTTAACCTCTAAATCTTCGGGGTTTGCCTCCATCAATTTTGCCAAAAGCATCATCGCCAAAGGACTACAGGTCTTTTTGGGGCGCGAAACCATGACCGACATCAGTGATTTCTTTGCACTGTTTACCCAATCTGCACTAGCGCTGGAAAACATTGCTAAGCGTGGTCAAAGCGTTCTGCAAGATCCAACAACGGCATACTGGCTGGTGGAAGTACCCCATCGTGAAATCAAACAACTCAACACCCTCAAAGCATACCTCCACACCAAACAAATTACCATTACCGGTCGATTGTTAAACAAAGCACCGATTGTATTGCCAGAGATCCCCAATCGTGTACACGACCTAAGACTGCGAACACTGATGAGGGAAATCCAGCAACATCAAACCACTTACGATGACCAATTGTTGGAGCAATATGCCTTGCAACTACCGGTCACTAACCCTCACAATCTTGAGAGTATCTCGGGGCTATGGGAATGGAGTTTAAACCTATCCCTTGAATCGCTCTAGTCCGAAACGCTATTCAACACCAACATGCCATCAACCAAATCAATCTCGGTGTCGGTGACCACTTGTCTAATTCCTTTGGAATACTTCTCCAACCGCTCTTGACTGATGGCACCCCACCCCACAAGACGCATTAACAACTCAGCCACTTCGGCGACCGACAATCGTTTTTCGACGGTTCCATTGAGATAATAGCGAACAACCTTCAATACGTGTGGTGGATACAAATCACTAAAATCTCGGAACTGATCGACTGGAATGCGGGGTTTCATATCGGAATCTTGATGCCAATAGAAACCATACTGGGTTTGAATTAGGTGATTCGCACTCAGTTGTCGGAGAACCGATTCAACCGCCTCTCGATTACGACTGGTTCTTTTCGCTGGTAATAGTTGACACATCCTTGTCAGAATCATCGATTTGGACAAAGGACCCTCCTGAATGAGTAATGGCTTCATCAATGCCTTTACCAGATGGGGATGTGTTTTCGGTTGGGCATCGGCAGGTATCGTAACTGCTAGGTTTGTCCGATCCAGCTCCACTGTTTTGACCCAATCGAAAGTGGGTGTCGCACTGTGCACTTGACGTCTTACCACATACAATTGTGCTTGCTTTCGCGATGGTGTGGCTTCTTGAATCGCCTTTTGGAGAGCTTGTTGTTCGGCTTTTGGATTGCTATACCACGGTAAAGACCAGACTCTATACACTGGCCATCCAAACGCCTCTAAGGATTGTGGAAACATTCGCTC
>CAKZLX010000588.1 GCA_937127265.1 uncultured Pseudomonadota bacterium | reverse complement strand
AGTTCTACATATTTCTCAAACTCCGACTGAGAAAAGGACTGCCTTGGAAGCCAGCCGATCCAATGCACGACCAAGATATCTTCATTGAAAAATCGTCTGTCGGCATGCTGACGCCAAAAGTCTTTCAACTTACGGCGCATGGTGGTCATCATAAGAGAAGGATGGTAATAGGTTGAAAAATTACTATTTCCTTGTTTTGAACTCCAAAGTTCGCCTTCGCCGTTGTAGTCATCTTGAAAGTCTTGTCGGCGAACGTATTGCGCTTGTAAATCCTCGAGTCGCTCTTTGGACCAGACTGGATCATCTGTATTGTCCAGTTCAAAATGTCTCAGGTGTATTTTACTCGCTAAGGTTGGATGCAATCTGTACCATTGAATGCGATCAAGTTTTATCCCTCGTACGTCGATGTGTAAGGTTTTGAGTTCACGGTTTGCTTGTAGATTGACTGTCAGTTTGGGTAAGTTGTTCAGTACAGTTGGAGCATCGATAAATCGATTGGCCTTCAGATTTAGCTGTCGCAAATTGGAGAGTTCAGAGATGGAATCTGGTAGAGACGACAGTTGGTTTAAATACAGATCCAGTGTTTCGAGATTGGAAAGTTGTAGCAATTGCACAGGGAACACTTCAAATTTGTTGTCATCCGCAGACAGTGTGGTCAGATGTTTGAGTTCAACGATGTTTCCTGGCAAGGCTGATAAATCGTGTTTGCTGATATCCAGGCGCGTGATCTGCTGGAGAATGTCTGGTTCCCGTTTGACACGCTGTAAAATACCTTCGATTTGCAACTCCAACAGTCGAAAGTTTTTGCTGATCCATCCGTGTAGTATCCATTCTTTGACTGTAAGTTCAAAAACAGGTGCACCATCTTCAATTGTAAATCGCTCAAAGAGCGTACTCATTTCATCAGGCCAAAGAAACTCTTTAACGTCATACTCATATCGACTTGAATGTGAAACACACAATTGTTTCAAGTTTTGAAGTTGTCCGATGGTTGGTGGGAGTGTTGAAAAAGGATTTTTATGCAGATTGAGCGTTTCAAGATTACTGATTTTTCCGATATTTTCAGGTATGACATCCAATTTGTTTTTTGCTAAATGCAACTCTTTGAGGTTGGGAAGTTGATGAATCCAGGCCGGGAAATTGGCGATGCCATTTTCAGAGAGATCGATCTTGACCAGATTGCTCAGCGTGTTCATTCCAGCTGGATAGGGCATGTATTTTGCCAGTGCATCAGGAGGCAATTTGTCTCGCACCAGCGCCACCCAAGCCGGTAAAACAGGTTCGCGCACTTCATTCTTGGGGAAAAGGAGTTCTGTTAAGTGAGTGAGTGTCAGAATGCTCTTTGGTATCTCTCGAATCTTCTCCTCTTTTCTAAAGAGCGTGGTGGTTTTCTCTTTGAGCGTGGAGTCCCTTAGGATGGCTTGATCCAAGGCTTTGATTTCAATATCCAAAATCTTGTTGACATTGGCGCCATCACTCCTCATTTCTACGGGGTAGACGAGTGTGTCCTTTTTGTCGAAGATAATCTGTGAAAGGAATACAGCGCACTGGGTTGGAACAAAGACAAAATCCAAACTGTCCACGTGAAGTGTTGCGATGTTTTGAACTAAATCACTCTCCAATCGTTTGAGTTCAAAAAATACCCATAGTGTTAAGAATCCTTTGTGTGGATGATCGCTAAAAATAGATTGGAGATTACTCAGAGACTCAAAAGAAGTTGGGAGATGCAAATCAGATAACATCGTTAGTGTAAGAGTTTGACTGATGTCTGACAGCGTCTGATCCAACGTTTCAATATCGGATTCGGATAAAGAGGAGAGTTGTTCATTTAGGGACATGGTAAAATCTAGCAGTTGTTCACCGTCGATCCTTATAATGATTTGTGGTTTTCAATGATGTTCATTCCAATTTCGGCAAGTCTATCGCGGTCATCTTCCGTCGTTGTGTTGCATAGGTGTTCCCAAGCAGCCCGTTGACCGTCTGGATGAGGAAACAACCAGCGTTTGTATCCACCTTTCAATATGACTTGAAGTGCCGGACCGCAGGTTTCTTTCGTAGGTTTGACACCTTTGACCACATGACCGTTCTTTGAATTGAGCAGTGTACGACTTGTATCGATGACTCCTACGTTTTGATCGGATAGTAAGAGTGAGTGTGTTGTTGTCGTATCAAAAGTGTCCATAGGATGAGAGATTGTTTCGACAAAGATAAACCCATGTTCGATAACATAGTTTGCACTGTATGTAGTCGTCCAGTAGGTTATGTGGTAAGTGGAAGCGTTTGCCAACCAAGATGCCACAATAGGTGTGATAGGCACCTTGTTATTCTCTATACGATAATTGACATAATGTGTAGTACTTTCATCACCAGAAGAGCAATCGTTACCACAATCATCCCAGTCTTCTGTACGATCATATTGTATTTTCATGGATATATTTAACTCCTGTTGAAGTGCGATTATATTTAGAGTATAAAGATTGTGTATTGCCCCACGCAATTTAGACACAAAATAAGATTATTGTGATCAGTTGCCCCAAGCAACCTGTTGGCTATAAGATAGTTGGTCCTCACTTCACTTGGTGTTTTGTAATGAGTCTTCTTTTTTGTGTACTAAAGCATACCCTTCGGTAACATCATGTCTCCTGTTTTCTTTCAGGTTAACATGTGTCTAACTTTTACTAGGGGCAGTACAGTAGTTACAATGCATTTTATCTAAGAGGTCTGCCATGAAAACACCAATTGAACGTGACATGCAAAATACCATCGCGCATTATGCTTCAAGACCCGAAGAATTCTGGGAAGGCACGAGGGATCATGACGTTTCTCAAAACTTGGATGCGCTTTGTCGGCATTTGCCAGCCTCCATTGAGAAACGTAGGGTCTTAGACTTTGGGTGCGGACCGGGGCGAGACTTAAAACAACTGACTGACTTGGGACATGTTGCAGTGGGACTGGACGGGTGTGCCCAATTTTGTGAGATGGCGAGAGGCTACAGTGGCTGCGAGGTATGGCATCAAAACTTCATTGAACTGGATTTACCATCGGACTTTTTTCAGGGCATTTTTGCCAACGCCAGTCTGTTTCACATTCACCGTAGCCATTTGTTAGGGGTTCTTCAAACCTTTCACCAGACCTTGACCGATGGTGGAGTGGTATTTTGTTCCAATCCAAGAGGGCCAAATATCGAACAAGTCAATGGATTACGCTATGGCAATTATATGGATGTTGAAGGTTGGTCCGCATTTTTTAGTGAAGCAGGATTTGTGGCTTGTGAGCATTACTTTCGACCAGCCAATCTACCCCGAGAAGAACAACCGTGGTTGGCGATGGTTTGGAAAAAGGTATGACTGATCGAACCCCACATTACCGCGCCCTTGAAGCGATGTATTTATCCGCACCCCTCAATCGGTTTTACCAACCCACAATCTCAGTGCGACATCAACAGTCGGAGATTTCGATTGCGGTTGACCGGAAGTTTTTTCATTCGGGTGGGGCGATGCATGGTTCCGTCTATTTCAAAATGCTGGACGATGTCGCCTTCTTTGCTGCCAATTCGGTAGAGGAGACCTACTTCGTGTTGACTGCGGACTTTCGAATTGACCTGTTACGACCCTGTACTGGTGGACAAATTACGTCGAAAGGCACCATTATTCGGGCTGGCCGTCAAGATATTTTGGCAGAATCCAATCTCTATGACGAGCAAAACAGACTATTGGCTACGGGACGTGGTCGGTTTTCTCGGGGGCGTAATCGTTTGCTTGATTTGCCTTGCTACGCCGATGTATTTTACCAATCCTAGGATTTAGGCGCTGGTATCATCTGTGGGGGTAAAACCTGACAAGCGATTAAACTCTTTCTGCACCAGTTCAGCTCCATATTGACGCTCCAATCGACGAACGATGAAGTGACCTCGTGCCATATTTTGGAAATGGTCGATGAACAAGGTGTTGATGGTCGCACCGCCGATAGCACCAAGAATAGGTATCGCTTGTACCATCACTTTTTCACTGACTTGAATACTGAACCGTTCAGCAATTTGAGTGATGAATCGAATCAGTATGGGAGAACCTGCATCGACGACCGCATTTCGTGCCAAATGTTCCACTGCTTCCGCCATGGCTCTCGCCAGTCCATAACGTGCGGCATAGTATCCAGTTTCGGCATTGTCATCACCTTCGGTTTCCCCACCCAAAGCAAACACGGTGAGACATTCCAGTTGTGCCTGTGGGTTGGTGATATCTTCACCCTCTGCTCTGGCAATATCACCGATAGAACGAAGCATAAGCACTGTAGAGATCGGTAGTTCCACCGCCAGTGCACCCATACCAAAAGCACCACCAACCGCACCAGAGGCCGCTACGCCTGCTTTATGCCACCATGGACTGGCTTTTTGTTTGGTATTGTCTCCAAGGGTTGAAATCGCAACATCGGTGGCTTTTTTCAAGGAAACTCGGGTGGCCTTCATGATCATGTCCCGACCACCTTCGGGTAGCATCTCCAAGCCGATTTCAATGGGTTTTCCAATCAGATTGGCCGCTTGTATTGCAAGACTGGGGGTGTGTAGAAGACCATGGGCTTGTTTTAATGCAGCAAGGTCGGTGGTTTTCATCGTAGACATGGCAACTCCAAGTTGGGTGTTTCAACAGATAAACGATTTATCGGTGTAAACTGGGATAGAAAATCGTATTTTTATACAATCGTCAACATGTTTTCAATCGGTCGACCAACGATGGCTTTGTCACCATGGACAAAGATTGGGCGTTGCATTAAACCAGGATTGTCTACAAACAACGGTAGCAACCGAGCATCATCTTCCTTTCCAGTCAGGTTGTTTTCTTTGTAGGCTTTGTCTCGTTTGCGAAGTAAGGTATGCGCCGGAACATTTAGTTTTCGTAGCACTCCTTGTAATTCTTCGAGACTGAGAGGGTTCTTTTTGTATTCGCGATATTCAAATGCGATGTTGTTTTCCTCAAGTAAAGCGACCGCCTTACGACAGGTGCTTCAAGATTTGGTACAGATCAAGGTTGTCATGGTATCTCCGAAATTTTGATAAAGGTAAGTTGTTTTATTGCTGTTGGTTCGATACTGTCAAATTAGCGAACAAATTGGAGAACGTGAAGATGGTATTTAGTTTAAAAGAGAAATACAACCTGTGGACCAAAAGTACGATTGTCGAAGTATTGGAGGTGATTGGTGAGGAAGGTTTCAGTCGAAGCGATAGTAAAGAGGCTTTATTGGAGCGATTGGAAGACTATTTTGTGTTCGATGTGTTGGAGGTAGCCTCTTTAAAGGCCTTATCGCAACTGGCCGATGAGGTTGGAGTCAAGTGCACCAAAAAGAAAGGCAGACGTGAGGCTTTGGTGAGATCCTTGCAACGTTTTCAGGTGGCGATGAAAGAGCAAGCACTGGTCTTGATTCAACAAACCGAGGATGCTGGTGAGGAATTTAATCAACTTCTTCAAGTGGTTCTGGGTACGGATGCTGAAACCACACAGGCCTTTACGGAGGCTTTTGAGACGCTACAAGAAGAAGATGATGGTGAGTATGATTGAGGTTAGCATCTAAACCATCCTCGAATACTGTTGCGGTGGTTTTGGGGTCGATCGGAGACCTTTGACTTTACCTGTTCAAAGGTAGATCGATCAAGGGTGTGTAGACCATGGTGTGCCAATAAACAATGTGTAATATCCTCTGCAGAGATGCTATCAAGCGAGGCTCGATATCGCGTTGGATCGGCAATCGGATAGGGTGGATGGTAGCGACTTCCTAAACCAATCAGCAAGTCCGCAAGGTACGCGACCGATTCGGTTTTGTGTACCAGACTGCAGTCGGTGGTGGTGTGACCAGGTGTTGCCAGTAGTTGCCAATCGGGAAATAGTGGGAGTGATTTACCGGCAACGATTGGATAATTAATGCTGATCGAGCGTGGAAACCGTAAATCTTTCCAAGGACGCTTTTTCTTTCTCGCCACATAATAGGTCAGCAGGATATCGGTCTGTTGGGTGAGCCAACCAGAGAGACCACGATACCAATCGTTGATCCCTAATGAAGCAGCGATTGGGATGTTGTACAAGGTTTGCAACTGAGGCGCACCACCTGAATGGTCTGGGTGAGGGTGGGTGATGACGATCAGTTTGAGATCGTCGATCGATCTGTTTATCTGTTTGATATAGGTCACCACGGTGTCGGCATCACATCGACAGCCACCGTCCAAGAGTAACATTTTCTCGGGATACTCAACCAAATACAAGGTTGCAATATACCCATCGAGAGCGTGGAGGCGAAAGGTATCATTTTCCAAAATAAGCATATCTGTCTTTAACCAATTACATGACTGTTTTGTATGAATCTGTATGCTCTTGCGTCATGAAAAGTATGATATTCACAAAGGATGGTGGTGTATGGAAAAACTATTGAGACCGATGATACTATTGATGGCTGTGTATGTTGGATTGGCATTGTATTTGGACTGGTATGGGCAACGGCGACCATCCTTGTCTACATACGATGCAATTATTGTACTGGGTTGTCGGGTTGAGGCCGATGGTTCACCCTCATTGGCATTGCAAGCCCGAACCCGAAAAGCAGTGGAACTCTACAATCAAGGCTATGCCTCAAAAATTATTTTGACTGGTGGGGTGGGGACCTATGAACCAGCCGAATCAGTGGCCTCTTTTCAATATGCCACCGAAACTCTTGGTGTTGATCCCAGTGTATTTGTGTTGGAAGAAGTGTCTACCTCGACTGAAGAAAATGCCCAATATGCACTCGAGGCGTTGCCTGAAGCCAAAAATGTTCTGATTGTTTCCGATGCTTATCACGTCTTCCGTGCCGAGAAAGTCTTTGGTCGATACTTTGAGCGTGTAGATGGATCAGGACGGGTGCCGATTCCTTGGTACCGAGTGAAAGGGGACCTTCGAGAAGTGGCTGCTTTGGCCTGCCTCTTGTCGCTCACGGACAGTTTGCGCATGCCGATGGTGGCAAGTAGCTGCGTCTTTCCACTGATGAAGCTCTGTGCCCACGAGGATGTCGAAATAGCGCGCCAGGCCTGTGGTGCGATGTGCAACCTTGCAGAAGCAAAGCGGACGCATAAGCGGATGGTAAATGAGGTACAGGCGATGCATAACATGGTGTTCCTGATGCGATCAAAGCACCTGGCGATCCATCGCGAGGCTGCTCGGTGTGTCTCCAACCTTCTCTCCACTGCGGCCTGTCATCGCCTCTTCATTGACGACGGCGGCCTCGTTTCTCTCTTCCGTCTCTGTCGCTCCATGGATGTGGAGACCCTGTATAACTGTGCTCTGCAGTTCCGCAAGTTGTCTCCCGTGATGATCAACCACGAGCAAATTATTGGTAAGGGCGGCCTTCAGCCGCTACAGCTGCTTACGCGAACGCCGAACATGGACACTAACCGCCAGGCTATGGCGGCGCTGCGTGACATGGC
>CAKZLX010000587.1 GCA_937127265.1 uncultured Pseudomonadota bacterium | reverse complement strand
TGCTCCGATCTATAAACTGGTTGGCGAAGAGACGGTAGTGGTCGCATCGACTCCGATGGGTCTGATCAAGGTGCGCGCCACGGGTGATGATTTCAGTATCGTATCCAGTGTTTCGAATACGAGAGTAGTCCACCTCATAGTCACGTTTATCGGCATCGGTTCCAATTTCAGCAAAGTGTACCAAGAAATCCAATCGTTTTTTAAGGAGCATCACGATGTCTTCTTTGGTGTAATTTAAAGCCTCACTGCCCACATTGAAAACTTTGTGACCTTGGCAATTTTCAGCATTCACAACATGTACAATGGCGCGGGCAATATCGTGGACATGAATAAAAGTGCGTCTAAAGTGCTTTTCATAAACCACCAAGTACTTTTGGTGAATCGCCTGCCAAGCAAAGTCATTGATCAACAAATCCAAGCGCAATCGAGGTGCTATTCCAAATGCTGTGGCGAAACGTAAAGATACCGAATTCTCAGCATCCAACATCATCGCTTCGGCCTCTGTTTTGGTACGCCCATAAAGAGACAGTGGGTTTAATGGAGTATCTTCAGTGCAAATGCCTTCCACTTCACCATAATTAGAGCCAGTTGAGGCATAGACCAAGCGAGTACCTTTTGGCACAACCTCTAAGAGATTTCGAGTTCCATCTACGTTTACTTCTTGGGCTTCACGAGGCATTTTCTTGCACAAAGGATAGCCAACCAAAGCCGCCAAGTGAATGATGACATCGGATCCTTGTATTTCTTTGTCCAGAGCAGATTTGTTTCGCACATCAACATTGGCAAAAGAAAACAACGGATTGATAAAATAGGGTAATAAGGTTTGACCACCAAAAAACAAGTTATCGACCACGTGTACTTGATGACCAGCATCTAAGAGCAGTGGAATCAGCATCGAACCAATATATCCTGCACCACCAGTAATTGTTATTTTCATGATAAGGTCCGTTTCAAATCGATGTACCAATCCATATTGAAATACAAAAGTTCAAATTAATTTGAACTTTCAATGTAATTCGGTTAAGAATACTGTATGACTATCACAGAAACCACAAAAAGTCACTTTATTGAGGCTTTTGAACAGCATATCACCACGATTTTACAGTGGGATGAAAAGCGTTCACATTTGGCTGAACCTACTTTGTTTGCTGCCGCTCGACACCTCTGCTTAGCCAAAGGCGGTAAACGAGCCCGCCCTAAACTGGTCTACTTCTTCGCGAAAGCCCTGAATGTAATTGAACCCAGAATCTTAGACATTGCGGTGACGGCCGAATTCATCCACAATGCGAGTCTCCTCCATGATGATGTCATTGATAATGGTGAATTGCGTCGAGGGCAACCCACTGTTAATGTGGTTTGGGACAGTCTTACCGCGGTTCTTTCAGGGGATATCTTATTGTCCGAATCGATTCGAATCCTTAAAGACTGCCCCAGAATAATCGCCACCGAAGCACTAGAACTGGTATCGATTATGACCAGAGCCACCATGATGGAAGCCCACGTTCGCAATCGTACCGATGTCTCTATTTCACAATGGGACTACATTGCCGATGGTAAAACCTCATCTATGTTTACTTGGTGTGGTCGTGCAGTTGGACATTTGGCTGGTAATGACGATGCCGTTGAAAGATTTGGGCGATTTGGTCACCATTTTGGATTGGCTTTTCAAATTGCCGATGACATCTTGGATATTTTACACGATGACTCGGGTAAAACACCGTTTGCCGATCTGCGAAACAAAAACCCAAACTATCCGATAGCATTAGCTTGTCAGCAATCCGCAACCTTTAAAACCTCCTTAGAAAAAGCTTGGAATACATCCGCAGAAGCCCCAAGTGAAGAAAGCATTGTGGCACTCGGTCAACAGTTAATCGAATTGGGAATGGTACAACAATGTATCGATAGAATACAACGAGAAGTCGATCTGTCTATTGAAGCACTCGGACCATTTGCCAACAAACCAGGATGTCAGGAGATCGCACAGTGGGCGATGGCAATGTGTCATCGTTTTCATGTCTTGGAGTCAGCATGAGCAATCCAGGTCAACAAGGCGACGCGTGGTTCGATGAGGCTGTATCCGTCGTAGGTGAAGTTATTGGTTTTTGGGGTTTTAAAGAGAACCACGGACGTATTTGGGCCTTGTTATTTTTAAGTGCAGAACCAGTGTCTACTTCTACTATTCGGGATGCTCTGCTTTTATCTAAGGGTGCAACATCAATGCTCCTCAGTGAATTAGAAGATTGGCGAGTGATCGTTCAAGATCCAAAACAACAAGGTCGTGAACGCTTTTACACTGCCAATCAAAACCTGATCGAAATGATTGTACGGGTCATGGAAAGACGTGAATCCGACATGCTTGAACAAATCGTTGAACGACTGGTAGACGTACAGACCAACGCAAAAAATTCGGGTGCTTCTGCGCAACAAATCACTGCCCTTCAAGAAATGGTTGATCTGGCCAATATGGTCAAACAGTTGGTTTCGATAGGACAAAAGATGCAACAACGAAATATCAAAGAACTCTCCGGCTTGTTGCGTGCCATAGATGCAATGCTGTGAGACGTTTATGATACCCAACGGTAGAACCCAATTACTCGGTCTGATCGGTTCACAAGTTGAACATTCCCATAGTTTTCATCTACACAACGCTTGTATACGACAACAAAAACGAAATGCGCTTTATGTACCGATGCAATCCAGTCAAGATTCATGGGATGCTATCTTCAAACTTGATCACTTTTTAGGTGCCAACATCACGATGCCCTACAAAGAAATGCTCTTGCCCTTCATGAATCAAATCACTGGACGCGCACAGTCCATCGGAGCCATAAACACCATCCACAAACAAAATGGGCTATTGATTGGAGACAATACCGACGCCATTGGGTTTCTATCTTCTTTGAAACAACGAAACATCGACTGGCTACATCGACCCATCTATATTATTGGAGCTGGTGGTGCCGCCAAAGCAGTCTGTTATGCCTTGGGTTCGATTGGGGTCACCAAAATCAACATCTGGAACCGCAGTGTGCAGAAAATTGAAAGGATCAGAAAGCAAAACTTTGTAAACAGTCTCCTAGACTGGGATATAAACACACCACTCAATCCAAAGGCTATTATTATCCAATGCACACCTTTGGGTATGTCAGGTGAAGACCCCCTCTCAATGCATCAAGCACATCCGATGTGGACAGTCATTGACCTACTGTATACCGAAACACCTCTTCTTAAACGTGTTCACAATGCCGGTGGAGAAGCCATCACTGGTTTGGGAATGTTAATTCATCAAGCGGCACACAGTTTTGCACGATGGTTTAATTGTCCTCCGCCCATCGACATCATGACCAATCAATTTCCTAGTGAAACAATGGAGTTAGCATGAGTTCTTCTATTCAAGATGCCTCGAAAAAAAGTTCCTTTGAGATTTTTAATCGAATCGCCAAAAGTTATGACTCAGTTAATCGTGTACTCTCCTTTGGATTGGACATCGGTTGGAGAAAGAAAGTCAACACACTTCTTCCACAAAAGAGCAACCTTCGCCTTTTGGATTTGGCGACTGGAACTGCTGATCAAGTGATCATGTTGTGCGATATCAACCCCAACATCGGGCAAGCCACAGGGATGGATCTATCCGATGAAATGCTCAACATTGGTCGTGAAAAAGTAAAACGTTTCAATGGAAAAATCGAACTGCACAATGGTGATGCTGTACAGTTACCGATTGAAGATACCCAATACGATGCCCTCACGATGTCGTTTGGGATCCGAAACGTTCCAGATGTTCCAGCATCAATGCGAGAGATGTATCGAGTGCTTAATGAAGGTGGAAAAGCTCTAATTCTTGAGTTTTCACTACCCAAAAATCCAATCGTACGATTTGGGCACCTTTTCTATCTTCGCTATGTTTTACCCTTGGTTGGGGGTCTAATCTCTGGTGACTATGCCGCCTACAAATACTTGAACACCAGTATTGAAGCGTTTCCTTATGGAGAGGACTTTTGTAATTTGATGCGGGAAGCCGGATTTGAAAGTGTCACTGCTCATCCTGTCACCTTTGGAATTGCGACGATTTATGAAGCCACCAAACAACCTGGGGCCTAAAGAGTGTCGATGTCGGACCTAGTATCGGAGTGGGAACAGCTACTAAAAGGTGGCTCTCAAGATATCAATCCATCTTGGGATGAGGCGTTGACATGGTTTAACTCGATCGACATCTATCCTAAACTATTCTGGAAAGGACGAGAACATAGCGATATTTACCTTTGCGTGGGCATTGGAAGAACTACACCAAACCTCCCAGTGTTTCATGTTGTTTCATTTGATCCAAACCAACCTCAGTGGCAAGGATTTCCCTGTACACTTCAATATACACCCTATGGTGTGATGCGATGGAGCACAACAGGTTCTACACTCTCCAAAGCAACCGTTCAACAAGACTGGCAACCGCCAAAGGGAACAGTGCAAAAACATCGTGAAACCCTACCCAATAAAGAAACTTGGTTCCAAAATATAGAACGCGCTAAAGACAGGTTTACCGAATCGACACTACACAAGGTTGTTTTGGCAAAAGAGTCATATTTCTACTGGCCAAATCCATGGGAAACATTTGAAACATTACGTTCAAACCAACCGGACAATTACCATTTCTTGTTTGCGCCCGACTCATTTAGTATATTCATGGGAGTATCTCCAGAACAACTGTTCTCAATGAATGGAGTAACGCTACAAACTGAAGCACTCGCTGGTACAAGGGCAAAGCTGCCTAATGACACCAATAATAAAACCATACAACAAGAACTGACCCAGAGTGACAAAGACCAGCATGAGCACAATTGTGTCATCCAGTATATCACCAATCAATTGTCTAGCATCACCGAAACCAAAACGGTTTCAAAACAAGAAATTCTTGAACTTCCCAATGTACAACACCTACGTACACCCATGTCTTTCAAACTAAAAAACAATGTCTCAACAACAGATATACTCTCGCGGTTGCACCCAACACCAGCCGTTTGTGGTTTGCCCAAAGTTGAAAGTCTGGACTGTATTGCCCGCTGGGAACCTTTTATTCGCGGTTGGTACGCTGGAACAATGGGAATTGAACATAACGGAAAGGCTGATTTCACAGTGATGATTCGTTCGGCATTATGGCGCAATACTACCGATAATCCGCACAGTGGATACGCTTGGAGTGGTGCAGGGATCGTGATGGACTCAGAGCCAGAATCGGAATGGGTTGAGATACACAATAAATCAAAGCAATTTTTGGATCGAGAATAAACCATGTCTATTTTAGCCACCGTAGCGATCGAGCAACTGATTCAATATGGTGTCAAACATTTTTGTATTTGCCCTGGTTCACGTTCTACCCCTCTGACACTTGCCGTCGCTCGTCACCCAAAAGCACACTCCCATATTTTTCACGATGAACGTTCCGCAGCCTTTGCCGCACTGGGATTTGGCAAAGCAGGTCAAGTAGCGGTCTTGATCACCACATCGGGAACAGCTGTTGCCAATGCACTCCCCGCAGTGGTCGAAGCAAACCTTGCCAACATCCCCCTTTTGTTGATGACCGCCGATCGCCCACCCGAACTTCGTTTCACCAATGCCAACCAGACGATTGATCAAATAAAATTGTTTGGAGAACAAACCCGATTTTTCTTTGATATCCCCTGTGAATCTTCATCCTATTCAATCGAAGCCCTTCAAAACACTTTGAGTTTCGCTGTTTCAAAATGTACAGGTGCCAATGCTGGACCAATCCACCTCAATTGGATGTTTCGCGAACCGTTTGATTTGACCCAAAGAACCATCTCCATTAGATCCTTTCCTGTACCTACAGAAGGAATACTGGTACCAACATCTGTACAGAAAAAACATATCAAACAGCAACTTGCCTCTTCTAAACGTGGTCTTTTGGTGATCGGAGAAATTACCGATCCAATAGAAATTACTGCGATAAAATCCTCCCTTTCAAAGGTGAAATGGCCTTGTATCATCGATGCGTCTAGTGGTTTATCTTTGCTATCACACGATGGAAAGGTACTTGCTTATGAAGATTTGTTGCGCAGTCCACCCCCAGAATTCAAACCAGATATCATTGTACATCTAGGCAATGGGCTTTGTACCAAACGCTATGAACAGTGGTTACAACAACTCGATTGTCCAGCGCTGTTGTTCCATCCACGTCCAATATTGAGTAATCCCGCAGCCAGACCCTTTGAACGCTATACTGTGCACCTGCAATCTTTAGACTTCCTATTTGATAGTTTGCAAGAATCTGCTCTGCTGGATTGGGTACAAAACCATAACCAACAACTACAAATGGCCTTGCCGCACCGTGAACAATGGGATGAAATCTCCGTCTTACAACAGAGTATTGACAGTGTTCCCAAAGAGGGACAATTATTTATCGGTAACTCAATGCCGATTCGAGATTTAAACAATTACATCTGCTCCAAGTATATCCCTGTAGCCAGCAATCGAGGGGCTAGTGGTATTGATGGGATTCCCTCAACCGCCTTTGGTTGGATGTTGGGTAATCAAAAGCCCACGTTATTGGTACTTGGGGACCTATCCTTGATGCATGATTTTGGAGTATTGTTTACCTTGCAACAACAATCCTTCCTCTGTCCATTGGTTATTGTGGTCATCAACAATTGTGGTGGTGGTATCTTTGAGATGCTTCCCATCGCAACAGAAGAAACCATCTTTGACTCGCACTTTGCCACTATTCATCAGCATCAACTGGCACCGATTACCACCGCAATGAACATCGATACCCACTCGGTAACCGATATACCATCTTTACAAACAGCCCTTCAATCCTGTTGGGAAAACAATGGTCTCCAAATCATTGAGGCTCGGGTCGAACGACGTCACACCAATTCCATTCGAAAAAAGTTACGACTGCTCACCCAAGGAGGATCGGTATGAAAGATTGGATTCTAGCCGCCAGACTACGAACGCTCCCCGCTGCTATCGCCCCTGTACTCTTAGGGTGGAGTATCTGTGAACAAAAACACACTCTGGCAGCGATCGCTGCTTTATTGGGGGCGATATTAATTCAAATTGCCACCAACTTTGCCAATGACTACTTTGATTTCATCAATGGTGCCGACACGGAAGATCGCATCGGTCCCACACGGGCAACCCAAGCCGGTTTAATCACACCCAAACAGATGAAATGGGCGTTCATCTTTACTTTTGCACTGACCTTGCCCATCATCGGCTATTTAACAATACGCGGTGGGATGCCGATCATTTGGATTGGAGCGGCTTCTATTGCCTCGGGGATTCTCTATACCGGAGGTCCAAAACCATTGGGCTACATGGGATTGGGTGATATTTTCGTCTTTGTCTTCTTTGGTCCGATTGCGGTGGCTGGAACGGACTATGTACAAAGTCTCACTTGGTCGACCAATGGTCTGGTACTGGGAGCGGCTTGTGGTCTATTATCCACCGCGATTTTGGTGGTCAATAACCTTCGCGATCGAGAAACAGATGCTGTGGTAGGGAAAAACACCCTTGCGGTTCGATTTGGGGAAACCTTTGTTCGGGTAGAATACAGTCTGTGTTTTATCCTAACACTGGCTATTATTGGCTATTTTGGACTGCAACGCCCCTGGGCTTGGATCGCTATTTTGGCATTATTACCCGGTATTCCCCTACAAAAATCCATGTGGACCGAAAATGGTCGGGCTTTGGATCCCAATCTGGGAAAAACAGCTAAAATTTTAGTCCTGTTTAGCATCTTGTTTTCCATTGGTTGGAATATTCCCACCTAAGGAACAGATCATGCACTCTCTGCCAGCACACAGTTGTAAAAAATGGGCGATTTGGTCTTACCGATTACGATTGACCAAACCCTTGGCGGTGTTGGGAGAAAATGTCTCTCACCGAGAAGGTTGGATTGTTGGACGTTGGAATACAACCAGAGAACACTGGGAATATGGAGAAGTAGCCCCCCTTCCATCTTTTCACCAAGTATCCATGCGCAGGGTTTATGAAGATTTAATACAAACCTTTCGCGACCATCACCCTCCACAGACTGCGCTGGTGCAAACCCTGTTTGATGTTTGGGAAATAAAACCTGATACTGGTCTAATCAAGATCAACGGCTTATTGGGATCGAACAACGATTCTCCGACTAGTCTCGTCGTCAAAGTCAAACTGGGTCGGCAATCTCTGTCCGAGGATTGTCGCTATATCCAACACTTGCAAACCACTTATCCACAGATCCAATGGCGATTGGATTGCAACCGTCAGTGGAGCAAAGAGCAATTGCGATCTTTTTGGGATGTCTGCGATCATGATCGGATCTTGTACATTGAAGATCCCTTACGTGACCCTCGAGAGATGATTGACTGTCCAGAGATCCCTTTTGCCTTAGATGAATCTCTTTCTGACTATACGGAATTGCTGGAATCCCCCAATGTGGTGGCGGCGATCATCAAACCCACACTGCATCACCACTGGAAAAAGATCCTCTCACAATATGACATAGAGGGGATCTTTTCTTCAACTTTTGAAGGATCACTTGGTATTTGGGGACTGGGACAATTGGCTCGACAACACCATCCCCATGGTACTCATGGACTGGGTACACTCGGGTGGTTTGGCCAAGAATGTGTCAACCAACCTTTGAATGAACAACCCGGTCTATTGTCACTACCAAAAGATCCACCGACACCTTTGTTTTCGGTTTTACACTGGGAGGATGGGGTATGATTTGTCCACTCTATCTTCAAGCCAAACAATCTCCAAACGATCTCTATTTGATTCTCAATGCCAGAACGATCAGTTTCTCCCATTTTCACCAACAAGTACAGGCTTGTACCGATTACTTACGCACAATTCCTACCACAGCGCCCTTGGCGATATCAAGCGACGATATTTTTGCCTTGTTATCTTGGATCTTTGCCGCCGCTCGCACTGGACATCGGATCGCGATCCCCTCCACCAAAGATCCCTCTGACCAGCGCGATCGCATATTGCAAACCCTAAACATGTACACCGAATCTTTATTGTGGACGTTACCACCACTGAAGCAACCTATTTCAGAAATGGCGATCCCCAGGATCAAAGATCCCCATGCACCATGGATCATGTTGTTTACATCTGGCAGTTCAGGCACACCAAAAGTAGTCGTGCATTCTTTTGCTTCCTTGTGGTCATCAGCCAACTTTTCTCAACAAAACATTCCTTTCAGCAAAGGTGATCGTTGGTTGCAATCGTTGTTTCTTTGGCACATTGGTGGTCTGATGATCCCTATTCGGGCCTTATTTGGTGGAGCCTCTGTGGTTCAAAAAGATCGTCTACTCACCCTACCCGATCAGATCGAAGGTGATCTGGTCAGTCACCTTTCTCTGGTTGCAACCCAATTGCAGGATCTTTTGAGGATCGTTGAGTCTGAAAAAAGATCCTTCTCCTCTATCAAAGCGATCCTGGTTGGTGGAGGTGCGATCCCCAACCCGCTGGTTGAACGGGCAATCACCCAACATCTGCCAATTCACACCACCTATGGAATGACCGAACTGGGCTCCCAATTGACCACCACCCCTCCCAACGCCTCTTTACAAGTCCTTCAATCTGCTGGCTATCCACTGGGAGACTGGCAAATTAGGATTGGTGATCAGCAAGAGATCCAAGTTAAAGGATCCCCTCTGTTTCTTGGCTATTGGAATGGTCTAACAATCGAAGATCCCAGAGATCACGACGGATATTTTGGTACCAGTGACCGTGGTATTATCCAAAACAAAGCACTCTATCCAATCGGTCGAGTGGATCAAATGTTCATCTCTGGTGGCGAAAACATCCACCCAGAAGAAATCGAACAACACTTTCAACAATTGGATCTTTTTGCCATCGTGGTTCCAATCCCAGACGAGAGATACGGAAAACGTCCCTTGGCTTTTGTATTGGTCGATACAATCTCAAAGTCATTACACAGACAAATTACAGATCTGTTAGCCCAATCACTTCCCAAGTTTAAACATCCCGACCACATTTTGCCATGGCCAACAGGTGTTTCTACCTATAAACCATCACGCAAACAACTGACCGATATCGCAGAAGTGTGGATCAAGAAGCAAAGATCTCTTTGAGACTGGCACACAACAATTCTCCGTGGGCATCGGTAAAGGCATGGGATTGCCCCACAAAAAAGCCCCTCTCTTGAACAGCTGTTGCCACTGGTAAATCACCACGGATTTTCTTGTTGGGCACTTTTTCAAAGGCAGGTTGGATAGCGAGATTGGCACCTGAAATCGGTCGGGTTTGAATATTTCGCTTTTCCAACTCGGCACACAACTGTGCACGGGTAATTGGGGCGGATTCATCCAACATCATCGGAAAGGCAAATCCCGCGTGTCGTGTATTGGGCGCTTCAGGATAGACCCGCAATGGAAGGTTCAAAGCATTCACCATCTCACACCAAGACTGATGATTCTGTCGTCTTTGTTGCACAAAACCTTCAATTCGATCGACTTGATGCATTCCAATCGCCCCTGATATTTCAGTCATCCGAAGATTATACCCCATCGAGGCAAACAAAAATCGAGGATCAATCTGGGGGTGATTGTTTTCCCATTGTTGACGGTCATTGCGCTCTCGTACCCACCCATGCGCCCGAATACTGCGACAAGCATCGGCCAATTGGGCGTCATCGGTGGTGATCGCTCCACCTTCACCAGTGGTAATGTGATGACTAAAAAAGAAAGAAAAGGCGCCACAATGTCCGATTGAACCTGTTTTACGACCTGCAATTTCAGCACCATGAGCACCACAAGCATCTTCCAATAGCCACGGTGTTTCCACCTGCGCTGGATTACCCAACATGTGAATCGCCAACACCGGTTCTTCAAAGGATCCAGAGAGCGACAAGGTATCAGGATCAACATCCACCAACACTGGGGTTAACCCTGCTTGGGCAACCGAAAAGAGAGACGTTGACCAACCTACAGCCGGAACGATCACCTCTTGCCCTCGTTTGAGATATCCACACTCAATCATGGCCGAGAGCATCACCAACAAGGCTGAGGAGCCAGAGTTTACGGCAATTGACTCTTTGACACCAATATACTGCGCCCACCGTTTTTCAAACTCAAACACCCGTTGTCCCATCGTCAGCCAACCTGACAACAAGGCATCCATAGCTTCGGCAATTTCAGCCTGTCCAAACGATGGTAACGCCAAGGGCAACGTCTGGGCAGATTCAAGCAAGGTAGGATCGGTGGGACCATACTGCTGAATGATATCCCAAATGGCTTGTTCTCGTTCTGTACGCATCGGTTTCTTCCTTATTTTCCAATCTTAGGGTTCAGATCACGTTTTATTGGGTAAACCACTTGGCATAAGGTAATTCTGTAACCAAAACTTTGAGGTGATCTTTACCAACAGGCCAAGAGATCGCTTTCGATTCACCACCAGCCCGTTGACCTTCAATCGTAGCGATCTCAGCAATCTTCCATCCTCGTTGCATCGCTCGAATAGAAATTTGATATTCAATCGGAAACCGTTTGACCGTGGTATTTAAGTCCAACAAATCTTGTCGTCGTAAAGCCCGAAAACCATTGATGGTATCGGTAATGTAGGGACCACGACCAAATGTTTTATTGGCGATCCAAGTGAGGGCTTTGTTCACCCTTGCCCTTGGACGCAACCAATCAGTTTCTTCATTGACGGAGCCTTTGGCAAACCGACTGGCAATCGCCAAATCAGCACCAGCCTGTAAAGCATCGTCCAACCGTATAATATCGGCAGGATCTTCGTTTCCATCAGGAGAATAGAAGATCAATCTATCGGTATCTACAGCTTCAGCGGCTACCCGAAAGGCCACTCCCCTACCTGGAATACCTTGTTCTAAGATTGGAATCCCCTTTTCAGTGAGAAACTCTCTTGATCCATCGGTAGAACCACCATCCACAGCCACTACTCTTTCGAAATCATCGAGTGGCAAGTCTTCCCACACCAACCGTAAACCGTCAATCTCATTTAACACCAACAATACCAAACTTGCATCTCGTTTCATCTGTATCTCACTGTTGGGGTGTGGGTAAGTATTGGTGGGCTTTCAAATATTCAAAGGTCCATTGGGCAATCTTATCATTTCCGGCGGCATTGGCGTGTCCTTTGTCTCTGGGAAAGTACAAACGTTCTTGTGAGGATGCTTGTTCCATTTGCGATTGGGGATCAAAGTGTCCAATCGCCAACTCTTGGGCTGCCACTTTCAAAATCCGACGATGCTGTTCGGTATATCCTGTACGTTCAAGGGGATAGCCAAATAAAATGGGATTGGCACCAGAGGCTTGGATCTTCTCAGTCAAAGTCCGTAAATTGGCAACATAATCGGTCGGAGGGACTCGATAGGCGCCACCTTCGTCTTGACTACTGCGTTCTTTGGCTTGAATTTGTACTTTACCCATACCGTATCGCAACGCCAAATATCCTTTGGATCGATATAAAATATTGTCTTTCAGAAACCGATTGTCTCCCTGTAAAATCGCTTGGCTTTTGTCAGAATAAGCAGCTTTTCGGGCATCTTGCACAATGTAGCCAATCAACACCACATCGGGCTGGTAATCGTCCAACAACGCATCCCACAACCAAGTGCCTTGAAACGATGTATAGCCCGGTTGTCCACCGTTTACGACTTCGACATTGCTATACCCTGCTTCAGTTAAATAGGCTTGGAGTCGTGCAGGATAAGTTTCAGAATCGGCGACCCCCCATCCAAAGGTAGTCGAACAGCCCAAAGTCATGATTCGGAGTTCTTTTTTGGGATCGGTCACTTCAATGGCTGTTCGTAAACCGTCAGAATTTGTGGAAACCAAAAACGAGGTGTTTTCTTCATTGTGAGGCATCTCGTAGGACTGCAAATCTGGATCCACTACCCAAAAAGGTTCATTGTGCTCAAACGCCTGGGTCACTTGTGGCCACCCCATCACTCGCAAAACGATCTCGGTGACTCCAAACAACAGTATCGCGGGAACCAAAGCGAACAAAAGACGTTTGAACATGATAACCTTGCTTTATTCAACAGGCGCAACGGTAACAGAGGCGTGATCAATCAAACCACCACGTTGATACCATTGGTTGTCATAGTAGGTGTCATCGTTGATGCCATAGGAAATGTACCCATCTCTTGGTGCCTTGAATTCCAATTCACCACCCACAGGATATACTGTGACACGATTGTCTAAGTCGGTAAATTGCAAAATCAACATGCCGTCAAAACAACCTTCGGTATTGCAAGGTAGATTTTCTTTGCCCAAACTGGAACTATTTTGATTACCGGCAATGGTAATCCACTCGGTATCATCAGAAATACGATATTGATCTTGGATAGAACCCGAAATACGAATACGATCACCCTCACAAATCGGAAATGAGTTTTCAAATTCTGTGGTGATACTCAAGGTGTCCATCACCGTATCCAAAAAGTTTGTGCGACATTCACCAGCAGTCAACTGGGTCGGTAATCCCTTGATCCAAGCTTGCCAATCATCTTTGGACAACTGTCCAGTGGCTACCTGACGACATTTTTCTAGGTTCTGCTGACTGACTTCTTCCACTTTTTGAGGATAGGCAGAAAACTGATAGTCGATTTGATCCAAGATATCTTCACCAACAGATATTCCATCACCTCGCTCTCCACGCCATTGTGAATCCATCGCTTCCATACTTCCCTGCCAAGAGTCACGACGCTCCATCTCCAACATGGCATCATATTGTGGTGGATGAAAGCAAGCCAGTGTCCAAGTTTCTTCTTGGTGCCAACCAACTTTGGGGGCTTCTTCAACTGTTTTTTTGGGACCACAGGCCAATGCAAACCATAATAACGTCATCTTTCTCTCCACAGATTCTCTATATGTTGTATATCGCAGTTTATGATGTATCCAAAAAGATCACATCTTTCAATTGTAGAAACACTAGCTACAGATTCTCTTTGCTTTGGATCTCCATAAAAAATACAAAAGGGCATCCGAAGATACCCTTTGTTTATCGTCTTTTACAAGCAATCGATTAGATTTTACCTTGCAATGAGTAAGCGATAATGAAGCCCAAAATTACCAAAGACTCAGTCAAAGCCATAGCGATAATCATAGGAGTTTGTACGTTGGCATTAGGGTTACGACCCATTGCTTCCATTGCAGCCTTAGCAGTGTTACCTTGTCCCAAAGCGCCACCGAAAGCAGCCAAACCGATAGCCAAACCAGCAGCCATTGCTACCCAACCAGCATCTCCAGAGGCACCATCTGCAGTTACAGAAGCACCTTCAGCGAAAGCAGGGTTTGAGACGAAAAGCATAGCAACTGCGACTACGAATACGTTGATCATTTTTTTCATGATTTTCTCCACAAAATTGTGTTGTTAGTAAAAGATTAGTGATGATCGTCGTGCTCTAAAGAAAGTACGACGTAAATGACAGTGAGAAGTGTAAATACAAAAGATTGAACCAATGACACAAATAAACCCAAACCATATGCAGCCAGTGGCACAATGTAAGGAGAAAGTTCATAGGTCACACCCAGAACAGTGTGGTCACCATTCATGTTCCCAGCCAAGCGCAAAGCAAGCGACAAAGGACGAATCAAGAATGTTCCCACCAGTTCCACTGGAAAAATAATGATCGCCAATGGCAGCAAAGGCCCCATCATGTGGGTAATAAATC
>CAKZLX010000586.1 GCA_937127265.1 uncultured Pseudomonadota bacterium | reverse complement strand
ATTTTCTTTATTCCGCTGAATCCGCCTTGTGGTCGTGGTAGTGGTAGTCCACCTTCCGGTCCTCAACCGTATGACAACAATGGCGTTTTTCCATATCCCGATGGAGGTGGCGGTGGTGATGAAGACTGTCCTTTCCCAACCACCTTGTCTGCAGGTGATTATGTTTGGTTCGAGTCTAACGCCAATATTGTGACTTTGGAAAAAGTATACGATCCAGCCTCAAACACTACTTATTATAGTGGCGTCAATCTGACGATGGACGACTATGTCCCCAATCAAATGTATGATCTCCACACCCAAGGAGACCCCAATGGAATTGGCGAGTACATTTTAAATGGTGTGCAACCAACTGTTCCTGCCGATTGGCAATGGGTGTCTCCAGATTTGTGTGGCTTGGTTCATGATAAAACCACCGACTTTGAGATGCAATGGACGCCAGCGATGACCTATCCCGATGCGATTTTTTCGATTCGGGTTGACGGTACGATTGAAGAATTGAATAAAGGTGGTTTTGCGGGTGTTTTGCCGTGGGATGATGGTGCGCACTCCTTGACAGCGGTTGAACTCTCTCAACTGAAGTCTGAGCCAGTGTCATTTTCTGCGGTCAGTTACATTGAGGGACCGTTGTTCGGCTTTCCAGAAAGCATTTACCAAGAGAACCAATCGGACTCCGTAATTTCATTATCCACTCAGTTCGTGTTGGAATAGGAGGTCGCGATGTTGTTCTTTTGGTTATCCTCTTTTGTGGCTTGCAATTCCGACCAAGAAATTAAAGCCTTGCGGTGGGAAGATGTTGCTATGGTCAGTGGTGACTTTGATCACATGGGTGCTTCTTTGGTGAGACTGGGTATTGATTATACCGAGTTTGAGGGCTTTATCTCACAGGCCGTCTACAACCCTGAACTCAGTCCAGATGCCTTTCAACTGACCGTAGAGTATTTGCTCGAAGGAGAAACGGAATCGGGTGGTTTGGTGATGAACGAGTATGATGTGCTCTTTATCAACTCGGGTACTCGTGGACTAGGCGCTTTGGAATACAATAGTATGGACACCGATGATGCCTTTGTGGGCAATGATCAAATCGCCGAGAATCTCTACTCATTCACCTCCAAAGGACACTCTTTGGTTTTGTCTGATTGGGCTGGGGATTTGGTGGAAGCCGCCTGGCCCGATGCCATCCAGTTTGCCCGTGAAAGCAGTTGTGAAGCGGGAGAGCCTTGTTGGGATATTGGACAAGCGGGGGTGTCAAGCAGTGTGGTTGCCCGAGTGACCGACGATCTTTTACAGCAACAATTGGGTACGGACGCCATCACTTTGCAGTTTGACTTTACCTATTGGACCGTCATGGAATCGGTTGCAGATGATGTCGATGTCTATTTACGTGGCGATGTTGAGTATCGGTTGTCGGACTCTGAAGGATATGCCACCTTGGAAGATGTTCCTTTGTTGGTTGGCTTTAATGCGGGGGGAGGACGAGTGATCTTTTCCTCCTTCCATTGGCACAGTCAAAATGCTGATATTGCCGATAAGGTGTTGTTACGCGTGGCTGAAGGATTGACACCATCTTTGTAGGTGGTGTGGAAAGCATAAACGAAGAATAATGATAAACGAACAAAGGTGAAAGTATGATGTTGTGGTTATTGTCGGCATTGGGATGCTCGGAATACTCCTATACCAGTCAGTATCAAAAGGATGTATTCCAACAAGTGCGTCGAAATACTGTAGACGTATTGCTAGTGGTGGATGACTCTTGTTCAATGGCTGAGGAGCAAAACAAATTGGCATCGAATTTTGAGTCCTTCATTTCTGCTTTTGATGGGGTAGATGTGGATTGGCAAATCGCAGTGACCACCACCGATACCTATCGAACCGATGTGCCAGGTCGCTTTCGGGGAGGCGATGATGAATTGGTCTTGTTGAATGCAGAGGGTCGTACTGTCGATGCCGTTCGCTGGGATCGTGACTGGCCGTTTGAAGAAGGTGTGG
>CAKZLX010000585.1 GCA_937127265.1 uncultured Pseudomonadota bacterium | reverse complement strand
TCATCACGATTTCACCAATACCTTGGTTTCGTCCTCCGATGGGAACGACCCCTAGATCAAAGATATGGGTGACAACCGAACCAATACGTCCATTTCCACGGGTGGCCAAGATGCCGTCCTCGTCTTTTCCTGCCATGCCGTCCAATTTGGGAGTGACTCGGAATTTTGGATTTTTGACTCCAACTTCTTTGGCGGCTTGTTGAATATTTTTAACAAATTGCTCGAGGTCTTCGGGTTGGAAAGCCTTATTGGTTGAAAGCATATACTCTTTGTGCTTAAAGGGCGTTCCTTTTGCAGGAGAGGCACCAACTCTATCAAAGAATTCATGGTCTGGATCCCAGCCACGCAGTTTGGCTTCAAGTGCATCATATTCTTCATCACTGATTAAGGGCGTATCTGTAGAATAATAGGCATGGGCATATCGGGTTAAGTCTTTGACCAGTTGTTTGATTTCTTTTTTGGTAGCCACGTTAGTCTCCGTAATAATACTGTGCACCATATTATATCTTGTTTTTAATTTGCCGTATCAACAGACGGACAAAATATGACTTTTCTACATCATATTCTTTACAAAAGAGTTTGAGGTGTCTGTTGAACTTTATTGACTAATCAAGGTGCGGTATTCGACTTCGGTGAGTACTGTAGCACCGTATTTGTTAGCTTTATCAATTTTGCTTTGGGAGGCTCTTTCACCAACGACCAAGTAGTCTAGACTTTCGGATACAACAGTAACGGTGGCGCCAAGTTCTCTAGCATTGGTTTCCATGTCATCACGCATTTGTTGCATTTTACCGGTAAAGCAAATCCTTTTTCCTGCGATTGGACTATCGAAGCATTCCATATATGGACAATCAAGTTGCCAACGGTAATAACCGGTAGGGTTCCCCAATTTTTCTTTGATCCTTGGATCTTCGACTTCGATTCGTAATCCATGGAGTGGATAGTCGAGGTTGCCTCTCAAGTCGTCATAGATTGTTTGGATATTGGCCAGCAGTTCAGCACCAGAACCTGTCCAATGTGCCAATTTACTATATGGCATAAAGTGAATCGCTTTGGCTTTGAGGGCTTGTTTCACTTCTTTACGCAGAGTGGGGGCATTCACACATATAACAACCACGTTGCGAGGATGACAAAATAGATCAGACAAGTGTGTATCAAAGTAGGATTGACTCATCACGATTTCACCAATACCTTGGTTTCGTCCTCCGATGGGAACGACCCCTAGATCAAAGATATGGGTGACAACCCAACCAGTACGTCCACTTCTACGAGTTACCAAGATATCGTTATGATCTTTTGCTGCCATGCCATCTATTTTTATGGTTGCTCGAAAGGTAGGGGTATCCATACCAGTTTCTTTGGCGGTCTGTTCTGACAGGTTGATAAATTGTTTGAGAGAATCACGGCTAAGGGCTCGATTTGGGACGAGTATCGGTTCTGAATGTTCTATCTCCCTGGGCTGGGGACTTTGGTGTTCGGTAAAGAAAACATTGGTCGGATCCCATAATCGCAGTTGTTCTACCATTTGATTATAGTCTTCATTTGATAATAGTGTTTGATTGGAACAATCGTATGCCTGAACACACAATCTCAATCGTTCTACTAGCGTATCAATTTCCTCTTGTGAAGCCATCGGTTACCTCGTGTTGGTTGTATAATGGGTTTGTTTGACTAGTCGAGCCATTGGTTGCGAAGATGGTCATACATCGGCGTATTTCGAAATAGTGAACGTTGATATAGGTTTTCTAATAATTGTCGATGTCGAGATGTCGTTTTTTTCTTCAAACAAACATCAATTAATACTGGAAACCAATTTTCTTCCCGCATCAAATCGATTTTGATGGTGCGTTGAGTCAGAATAGGGGCAAAAATAGAAAATAGCCAATCGTCTTTTTTGTAGAGCCAGCCAAAAAGATTTTCCCAAATTGGTGCTGGTATTAGAGAATCTCCAGTGCTAGCGTGTTCTATGGTTCTCAATTTGAAAAACAATTGTTCAATCATCATTTTGGAGGCGCAAAATTTACCGGCTTCAATACAGGCATTGGTCAGTTCTTCAGTGTGTGGTGGACTAATGTGTTGTAAACAAGTACTCCAATGTTCGACGATCCAATCATCGTTTCGTTTGGCTATTGCTATTTTGAGTAACACTAGCCAACGCAGAGTGTCGCTAAGACCGGTAATCTCCTGTATATTGATGCACTTTTCGATAGGAGTACGTGAAATGAGGTTGGTATTTTCCACGTGCAATTCTTGTAGGTTGGGTACGTCAATACCACCGATAACTTTTGAAATATCAATGGGTTGTGGTAGATCGGTACAGTATAGTTGTCGGATGTGTTGACGAGTTTGTGGGTGTAGAAGGGGTAGTCGTTCAAGATTTGGACAGTGACTAATGTTGAAATATCGTAGGTATGGATGTAGATATAAACAATCCAATCGACGGAGTGCCTCACAGTGAGACACCGACAAATCTTCGAGTTGCTGTAAATGAAACAAGGGTGGGAGGTGGGTTAAGGAGCGACAGCCTTGCAGGTTAATTTGTCGCAACCGACTCGAACGGGTGAGGGCATCGATTTTTTTCAAACGTGCACATCGACTGAGGTCTAGAACCTTCAGTTTGGATAAGTGTTGTAGTCCTAGAACCTCTTCAAGGTGGGGGTGAGCATTTATAATTATTTCTTGTAAGTACTTTGCAGGAGAAAGGTCAATCTGACTATCTGTACCGGTGAAAGCAGAATACTTAAGCGTGTGTAAATTGGGGAACTGTGCCAAAGTTGGCAGGGTTTTCATGGCATCACATCCACCGATTTTGATGATTTCCAGTGAAGGTAGCATCCATGAAGGTAAAGCGGTGAGCCGACGACAACCGTAGATGATCAAGGTTTGCAATTGGATTAACCGTCGCCAGTTGGGGAGGTGAGTGAGTTCTGGACAGTTGACTAGATTCAGTGTTCGCAGTTCAAAGTTGGTTTCTAGTCCATCTAAATGGGTGAGCGTTGGTGCATCAGAGATTTGTACATCTTGTAAAGAGGTATTTTCCACCAATCCATAGATTTGTTCGAGTTTAGATACCCGTGCCAAGGAAAGTTTTTGTAAGTTGGGTGTATTGCTGACGTCGACGGTTCGCAATTGTTGACATCCATCAGCAATTAAGGTTCGCAAGCGTGGTCCACTGAGCACAATGGTCCGTAACGAACGACTTTCTCCCACATCGATCCACTCTAAACGTTGTTCAGGTAAGGGTGGTAGACCGGTCATTGCCATTGATCGTAAGGTTACAAAACGCAACTTGTGGCAAGTCTGAAAATTTGGTAATCGAATATCTCTGGTAAACCATCCCAGTCGTACTCGTTCCAGATGCTGACAGGGGCTGAGGTCAGGGAATTGTTCTAAAGTGGAGCAGGCCTCGATACTGAGCGTGTTGAGGTGTGGAAGATTGAAGGGACCAATCTGTGGAAGTTGTTGACACCAGCGGACATGGAGCGTTTGTAAACTGGTGGAACTGAAGTCTGAAAAAGATTGTAGTTTACCACACCAACCGATGGATAAGTCCTGCAGGGTATTGTTTGTGGCAGAAACAATCGTGGTGAGATTGGTACAGTCTCTGATGTGAATGGTTTGAATTGTTAAAGACAGTGGAAAGGTTTCCAGTCCGGCACAATGAATAATATGTAGTGCCGTTGGAAGATTACCAGTGTGTACCAATTGAAAAGGACGCTCAATTTTGTAGAGGATGAGATTTTTGGCGTTGGTGGTGCGTTGGAAGATTCTAGAAAATAAAAAATGGATGGATTCATCGGGTAAGGAATGATCGCTACAACCTAGAAATCGACACCAGACGCTGGGTTCGCTAGGCGAGACAAGATCAAAGCAACAAGAACACTTGGAGGAGCGAAACTGTATATTGGTCGATAGATCGGACAAAGGGATTTGGATATCACCCAACCGTAGCGTCAATGCTTCGACAGCGTGGAGAGGATGAATCGGTGAGAGGGTGATTGGTTTGTCTTGGAAACGCCCTGTCCAAGTGACATTGGTACCCGCCCAACGCGAAATCTTATCCAGTGTTTTGCAAAGGCTTTCTGCGCTCATTGGTGTCTCTTATGACATAGGGTTTGGGGTTATGTAGGCTGTTCAAGATCGGAATCTTTCGGGGTATCGACTTGGGTCATCGATTCGATGTGGTCCAATTTATGGGAGTCTAAATTGGCATCTAAACGATTGCGTACATCTGTTTCCGTATCCACTATTTCCACCGGTGGCTTGCGTTGGCCTAGTTCTGTGGTCAGTTCTTCGGTGACCAATCCCAATTGACTACGCATGTTGGTGCGAAAAGCTTCAATACTTTCATGGATATCGCGTTCGATTCTGGCACGTTGTTTTTCTAGGTGCGCTTCGAAGGCATCCCATTTGATTTGTCGTTCCTCGGTTTGGGCTATATTGGCTTCTAATAGGGCTTGTTTTTGACGTTCTTGTTCGGTGCGTTCGACAATGGTCTGGATGTGCTCTTCGACCTGTTGTAATTGGTTTTCGAGGTCTTGCAATTGTTCATGCTTTTGAGAACGTTTTAACAGAAGAGCACGTTCTTCGGGTACCGTGTCATTGTAGAATTGGTCAGGTGTTGGTTTGAGGTGCTCAATTGTGATTTGACAGTCCCAGTGGGGCAGGGATTCATCTAGGCGTTGGCTCCAGTGTTTGGTGAGTAAATGGGGGTTGTCTAGCCAGGTTTGACGGGGTTCGAGTTTGCAGACGGTGGTCGAGGCGTTGAGTGTGCTTTGTAACTGTTCAAATACTTTTTTGACGGTGTTTAAGTCATCGAGTGTGCTTTGTGCCAACAAGGCTTCCAACAATTCTTTGTTTCGCTTGGGACGGACTTGGATCAGGCATTCAATATCGATTCGTTCAAAATCTTGGCAGGAGATTGCATGTTTTCCAGTGAGAGAAAAAGAATGTTCGTGGTGAGGTAAGGTCCACAAGGTAGGTTCAGAACCTTGTAAAAGATGTTGTTCTTCGAGTTCGACGCGCCAGAGATTGGGTGCTTTTGGATGGGAAAATAACCATACTGCATTGGAAGACAATGGGCGCACAATACTACGTCCACGCCACCAATATCCCAGTCCACCACCGACCAATACACCAACGATTGCAAAGAGTATATCCATGAAAACTTCCTTTTGATATTCAAAACCCTATATATTTAGTGTATCCACTATTGAAGATCAATGCCCGATCTCTTGTGTGGGAAACGAAACACTGATCATCAATCGGAAAGGAGAACCAGATTGTCACATCGAAAGCCAAACGTCAGCGATTGTGTGTTGTGTAAAAGAGAATTGCCGCTGACCTTTCATCACGTCATTCCAAAGTTGGTCCAGAAGCGTCGTTGGGTCAAAGAGTTGCATACAGCCACTCAGTTGCAAGAAGGGATTTGGGTGTGTAAGCCTTGCCATTCGGCAATTCATCGATTTATTGAGCATGCCGATTTGGCGCGTGAATATCATACGGTGGGACGATTGTTGTCGCATGAAGAACTCGGTAAATTTGTGCGTTGGAGCCAAAAGCAACGTCGTCCCAAAAAAGTGCGTCGTAAAAGAAACGGATAGTGGATTCTGTAGGTGATAGCGATGTCTGTATGGTGACAGGGGACGTTTTTTGGGATAGTTCGGGGTATACAATAGACAAAACCAGTGGAGGATTTGGTGACCCAATTATTGACCGATGAGCAGCGTCAAGCCATGGAAAAGGTACAAGAATTCATGCAAGAGTACATCCCCTTCAATAAGTTTATTGGTCTGGAAATTACCGAAATCCAAGAAGAACGAGCCTTTTTACGGTTGCCCTTTAAAGAAGAGTTGGTCGGTGACCCACAACGTCGCGCATTACACGGTGGTGTACTGGCTTCTGTCTTGGATGTAGGTGGTGGTACTGTATGTTGGGCCGCGATGATGGACGTCAACACACGTGTGAGTACGGTGGATTTACGAGTTGATTACCTGCGTCGTGGCCTATGTGAAGACGTGATTTGTGAAGCCAAGTTGATTCGATTGGGTCGATCGGTGGGTGTGGCTAGGATGGAGATCTTTCCAGAGTCCGATCCAGAGTATGTGATTGCGACTGGTCAGGGTGTGTACAATTTGGTTCGAGATGTTCCAACACCCGATTCTGACTCAACCTCAGTTTGATACGGCTTGAATACTGTCCATATAGATTGTGGATTGTTGGAACAGTATCTTCGATGTGGCAGAAGAGATGGTCATCGATTTCTACTTTTATATCTCTCCGTTCCTTACAGTCACTGCGCGTCAGCCGCACGCAGCTGCCTTGCCCCTAAAGGACTTCTTTTATTGTCCACTTCGTGGACGTCGGTCTACTTT
>CAKZLX010000584.1 GCA_937127265.1 uncultured Pseudomonadota bacterium | reverse complement strand
TGTCCCACCATGAGACGAATAAACGAGGGTGAATGGTTTGGTCTGTTTTCCTAGCTAGGCGCTGATAAAACAAAATCATTTTTTTGATGATGTCTTCGTCCCCGACACTTTTGGGGTGATAGAAACGTTGCGGAGAAAGTCCGGCGGGCCACAGAGGTTGTGATACCAAAGCGTTTGGATAGTCGTGTGGATTTTTATAGCCGACTTTACGATTGGAGATATTGGGCGGCACTGGCAGCGGACCATTTTGTTTGGCTACTTTGAGGGCTTGCCAAATTGCTTTGGTGGTGGCATTTGATTTGGGAGCAGTGGCTAAGTAAGCACAGGTATGTCCCAAGGTCAGTTCACCCTCAGGCATGCCAATCGATTGAATGGTTTGCAGACAGGCGATGGCTACAGGTAGGGCGCGTAAATCTGCATTGCCGATATCTTCTGAAGCAAAGATGACCATCCTCCGGGCAATGAACATGGGATCCTCTCCGCCAACGATCATTCTAGCCAGCCAATATAGAGAGGCATCAGGGTCGCTGTCTCGCATGCTTTTGATGAAAGCAGACGTCACATCATAATGACTGTCTCCACTCAAATCATGCAATAAATCAGGGTCACCCAATTGCTGTTGAACGGTCAGGAGATCGAGTTCACCATTTTCTTGCAAGCCAGACAATCTTTCCAAGGTCGAGAGGGCACGTCGCGCATCCCCACTGCTGATGTGGGCGATTTGAAAAGCGGCATCGTGACTGAGTCGTAGGTTGAGTTTATCCGCCCCTTTTTGCAACAACAGGCATAAGTCTTCGGTGGCAATGGGTTTGAGTTCTAACATCCAACATCTAGAACGCAGAGCCGAGTTGATCGCCCGATAGGGGTTTTCAGTGGTGGCTCCAACCAAGCAAATCAGACCGGATTCCACGTGGGGAAGTAAAGCGTCTTGTTGAGCAGTATTCCAGCGGTGAATCTCATCCACAAATAGAACGGCACCGTCATTACCATTGTCTTGATAGGTTTCAGCAGCGCGAATACAATTGCGTAACTTCGGTAAGCCATCATTGACCGCAGACAATTGTAAAAACTGTCGGTTGTACTTTTTGGCCAAAAGGTTGGCAAGGGTTGTTTTTCCACAGCCTGGAGGCCCCCAAAAGATGACGCTGAGGGCTCTTCCATCATCAATGGCTTTTCGAAATGCTGCGGTTGGTCCCAACAAGTGGTCTTGTCCAATGACCATATCCAAACTCGAGGGGCGTAACTGATGTGCCAAAGGTTCTGCCGTTTGCTTATCCATTTTCTTCTCCAATCCAATCTAATAAATCAATGTTGTTTAATAGTTCCCCTGCTCCTTTTATACTCGAAAGGTGTGGTTGATCGGATAGAAAAACAGGCAAGCGCAGTTCGGAAGATAAAAAGTCATCCACTCCACTCAGTTGTGCCCCGCCACCAGAAAGCATGATGCCTTGCTGGATGATGTCGGCACACAATTCTGGTGACACGGTGGATACCGCTTTACGAATAGCAGAAGCGATTTGTTGTAACGGTGGATAAAGACCCTGAGCGATATCTTGGGAGGTGATGTCGACCTGTCGGAATTGGTTGGTGGTGGTATCTTTGACCGTGCAGGGATAAGACCGAGATTCTCCATGAACTTCAGCATTGCCAATCGATTCTTTGATGGCAGAGGCGAGATGCAGTCCAATTTCTAACTGGCGTTCCTTTTGGAGATGAGAAACGATGGCTTGATTGATGCTAGCACCCCCAACAGTGGTGCGTTGAGATGCTGCCAGTCCAGATAAAGTCATGATACCAACTTGAGTAGAACCGTGACCGATGTGTACCAAAATCGAACCGATCGGTTCATTGATGGGCAATTGACTACCCAGTCCTGCACATAGTAAGGTGTCGACAAAAACAGATTCTCGATTGCCAAGTCGATATAGAATGTCGATGTAGGTTTTGCGCTCTTGAGACGTTAGACCATGTGGCATGACCATTAAGATTTTGGGTCGAATAAAAGAGGACCCACCATTACACTGTTGGATCGCTTGTTTGATATAGCGTTCTAAAATTGCGGGTTTAACACAAATCGATTGCACCACTGGGTGGTGGATTGCCATTGTGGGAGGACATCTACCGAGGTATTGTTTGGCTTGGTTACCCATGGTGACAATCTTTTCCTGCCGACCTTGTTGTTCGGTCACCACCAAAGTTGGTTCATCATAGGCAAGGCCTTGATCTTGTAGAAAGATACGCGTACGGGCAGAACCAATATCCAACGCCAAGTCTGTTCTGAAAAGGCGCCAAGCCTGCTCAAACATAGGGGTTAGGGTCCCTTTTTGTTGTTGACTTGTTTGACGATGAGATCTGTTTTTTCAGCCATATCTTGGACTTCGCTTTTCAACGAGCGATCAGCCCCTTGCAACAACAGACGATCTCCGTTCTTGAACACCGCAACGATTTCGAATTTGTGTGACTCACCACCTTGAATGTATTCCAAATGCTCGACTTGTGAAAAGGGGATTCGGTCGCTGGTGATGCCGTCCTTACTGGAAGAAACAATCAATAACGCCTGTGATTCTGGGAAGAGATTGTATCTTTTTATGACCTGTGCAGAAGCCAAGTGCTGGGTGCCAAACATTGCTAGTAGACTCACAGAGAAGATTCCAATCGCCAAACCCAATGGGAACTTTCGCGCAGGAGGTGGTGTTAGGTCCTGAAAACAATGCTTGCATGTCTTGGCATACTCAGGGACGTCATTGTAGCATTGCGGGCAATTTTGATTCATCATGCTTCGGTTGTCAAGTGTTCACAAATTTAACATACTGGTTGTCATAACTGTAATCACCTTAACAGTCCTTGTCAGTTCATGCAGTCGATGTTGACAATTTGTTGACGTAGAATCTTATATTGGCTTCTTCGATATGTGATTAGGCTCGAATTAAGCCGAGAGGTTGCCTGACTAACCAGTTTGCCCACCGATGTGCGCCAATGGCAAAAACCTCACGACGAGTGGCCACATGTTTCAGTTCGATTCGTTCACCTGGCCCACACATCCATACTGTATGGTCTCCAAAGGTATCTCCAACCCGTAACGCATGGGCAGGAACGTTTTGATATCCATGTTCTTCGATCGCTCGGATCAATCTTTTGGCGGTACCGCTTGGTGCGTCTTGCTTTTGGTTGTGATGCGCTTCAATCACTTCGATGTCCCAACCTTCAGGAAGCATTTTGAGGGCTGTATCAATCAATTGCAATAAAACTGGAACGCCTACACTAAAATTAGGCACCACAGCCACAGGGGCGGTGAGGGCATACTCTTCCAATTCTGTCCAAGGCAAGTCGCCGGTAGTTCCGACCAACAAGGCTTGTCCAGACAATCGGGGGATCAGATTACGCAGTCCAGTAGCGCTGCTGACATCGATCACTACATCACAGTCAGGGATAGAACCGTGACGTTCAATGGGAACTGTGGGTGCTTGTTGCACAATCAAAGACCCTAGTTTGCCGGTGTATCCATGGACAGCGATGCAGGTACTCATGATAAATGCTCCCAGTGCATTGGTAAACTGTACTCATCTGTGTTGAGAGCAACCAAAGGCAGACGGGCATGGTTTTCAACCAACGCCATTTCTGCCATCAAGGCTTTACAGGGCAAGGGGTTGCTGTGGGTAAACAAAAAATCCACCACTGGCAACAAACGTTGACGATGTTGTTGCAAGTTGGTTGTGGCATTTGTACAGGCATCGTTGTACCATGACACAGTATCGGCAGGGGCAGGGTTGGAAATGACGCTGATCACCCCATGAAATCCATGTGTAACCAAGGTGGCAAAGGTGAAATCATCGCCAGAGAGTAAGGATACTTGTGTGTCGGATAAGCGATTACAAAGTTCCAAACCAAGGGTGACATCCCCAGTGGCCTCTTTTAAACCAACCACACCCTCGATGCGACAGAGTTGTTCTAGTAAGTCAGCCGATAGTCTTTGACCAGTACGTCCGGGGACATGGTAGAGTACAATCGGTAAATCAACATCACAAACGGCTTTTACGTGTGCCAGATGACCGGCAGGATTGGGTTTGTTGTAGTAGGGGAATACCACCAAGGCAGCATCGGCACCTAAGGATTGGGCGCGTTGGACATTTTGAACGGTGGTTTGGGTGTTGTTGGTACCACATCCAGCAATTACAGGTACCGTACCCTTTGCTTCTTGGACGGCAACGGTAATCAGTTGTTCCCACTCGTCACTGGTTAGGGTCGGTGTTTCTCCAGTGGTGCCACAAGGTACTAAACCTGCTACACCTGCATCCAACTGTCGTTTGCACAACGCCCGAAAGGTTTCAAGGTCAACAGCCAGATCACCAGACGAATTTCGGAATGGTGTGATGAGAGCAGTAAACACACCGCGTAAAGAGAGGTTCATGTCGTATTCCTCCGGAAAATCGTGAATGGGCTTAAAATTTGATGATGGCGTTCAGTTCTGCACCGTAAGGGTTTTGGTCAAAGCCACCACCCAATTCATCATCGGTGTAATTGGTCAAATAACTGCCCAAGAATAGGTATCCCAGTTGGGCACGCAAATGAAACTTTTCCAAAGGTGTATAGTTTAAGTTGGCGTTCACTTCGACGCCGTAGTTGGTGTTGCCGGCTTCCGTTTCTGGCAATTGGGCTGTTCTAGCAAACAATACCCGTAATTCGGGTTTGAAACTGTCACTCAGGTGATAAGCAACCCGTGGTTGGGCATAGAGCGCATTGCTGATCCCGTTACCGACTCTGGCAGCTCCGTATTCCAAGCCTTGATTGAGACTGCTAGATACTGTTGGAGACAAAGTAGGCATGATCTGATCAAAGAGCATCAAAGAAATATCATAATTGCGATCAAAGGTGAACTGCTTGAATTCTTTGTCATCAATGTCCGAATCTCCACTGGCATATCCGAGATTGAACCCAACATCGAGTTCATCAATGTTCAGTTGGGCGTCCAAGACCCCACCAAAAGCCAATTGTTTGACATCGTCAAGGCCACCTTCTAAGTCACCGGAACCAAATTGGACGCCCAATTCCAATTCGGTTTTGAGCGCACCCATGTCGGCACCTAAAAATCCATCAATGGTGAATTGGTTAAAACTGGTGTTTTCAGATCGTTGGTTGGCAACCACATTGTACAGACCGCCTTTAACTCGTTCATCGGCATAGTAGATGCTGAAGGTTCCAGCGATAGAATCATCTGCAATGCTGCTAAATCCTTCATTGCGGTACTCAATCGCGCCCAATAAAAAGACCGAGTCGATTTGGTTACTGTATTGAATGCGATCGGCGGTGTCTCCAACGAATTGGGTTGGGGCATCACCACTGTTGAAGATCATTCCCGAACCCCAATGAATCGGCATCCGTCCAAATCGAATGAGTCCGATGTCACTGATTACTTCTCCATACAGTCTGGACACCATGATGTTGTTCAGTCCAACCTCTCCTTCGTTTGTCGGGCGAAAAGAGTCAGCGAATTCTAAGTTGCTGTTTGACCATGCAGGATCTTGGTAGGTAAATGCTTCTTGTCCAAAAGATTGAAAATAGAGCATGTCTAATTGGCTGTGTAATCGAACATTGGGA
>CAKZLX010000583.1 GCA_937127265.1 uncultured Pseudomonadota bacterium | reverse complement strand
TGTTTCAATGACTTTCCTGGTCATGGTCCGACCATCCCACCTGACGACCTAGAATTTTACGAACCGATCCTCGATGCCAACAACCTGTTGCCGTTTTTGGATCATCTGAAAGACTCTCGGTACCGCGATTTAAACAACGATGGTGTACCCGATTCTGGTGGTGACCAATGGTCCGCAGATGTTTTCCACACCCGTGACATGGTTCGACAAGCGGTGGCGGATTGGATGCAATTGGTTCGTTCTCTCAAGGCTTGTGGTGAAGGCAAGATGACCTTGGAAGATGGTTCAGAGCAACTGTCTTGTGACTGGAACAACGACGGAACGATTGACTTGGGTGGTCCTGATGCTGAGTTCTTTATTCTTGGTGGTTCTTTGGGTGGTATTAATACCGGTGTTGCCGCCGCTTTGATGCCCGAAGTCAAGGCTTTCTCTCCGATTGCCGGAGGTGCCTCGTTGTTTGACATCGCACTTCGTACCGAGATTGGTGGAGCCGTGGAAGCGATGCACGGTCGTATTTTGAGTCCGATGTTCTTGGGGTACCCCAATGAAGATGGTTCTCTACGACTGGTACAGATGGTCAATTCCGAACGGGATATGATTGAATTGGACATCGCAACAATACCTGAAATCCCACCTTTGGGTAAAATCGTGGTGGAAAACATCACCAATGGTGAAGTCCGAGAGGGGATGATTCCAGAAGATGGTCGTTTCCGTTTGGGATTGCCTTGTGATGCACCGACACCGTCCGCTAAACGTAAACTGGTGGGGATGCCGGCCACAGGACCTTCGGTGGGCTCAGTGTATGAAGTGGAAAATAACCAAGGTTTGGGTGACTTGTTGTCGATCAAGATTTATGATCAGGCTGGAACCTTGTTGCATACTGTGGATACTTGGGAAGCAGAGGTCGTTCATGAAGGCGTGACCATGCGGGCAGGTTCTCCATTGGTGGCGGGGTCCTATGGAACGGGTCGTATTCGTGGCTCCTCCAATCTTCGACGAATTGTATCGATCTTTGGATCGGTGTTGGAGTCTGGAGACCCAATTGGCTATGCACCACGATATTTTCAACGTCCGATCGAGGTGTTGGGTGGTAAACCAACCAATATTCTGATGGTTCCCAGTATTGGTGATACGATTGTACCGGTTTCCGCAGGGATTACCATGGCGCGGGCTGCAGGATTGATTCCACAAGATGAGGTTGACGATCGATATGGAATGACGGTCGACGAGTGGTTGGTTGACAGACGCGTGATCCAAGGGATTGAAGAGTATGGAGAGTATCGTTGTCCAGATGAGAATGGTGATCCCTGTCTCTTTGATGCTGATGATCTCGACAATGGTCTGGATGGCACAGGTGCTCCATCGGATGAACCTCTACGGTTGACCTTGGAAACAGAGGCAGGAGTTTCGGCACTTCGTCTACCATATACCAGTACCCGAGGTTCTCACGGGTTTGGATTTGCTCAACCTTCTCAACCGGGAGATCAAAACTCATTGGCCCTCAATCAAATCGCTTATTATTTCATGTCTGGTGGGCAAGAGATGTCCGATGATATTTGTATGGCTGATTTCTCTTGTGATTGGATTCCTGAACTGGATGCCAACACACAAACCGACGATACCACTGACACTAGCGACACAGGAGAATAACCATGTTGATGTATTCTTTCTTATGGACAGCAATGGCTGAACCGACTGCCGATGAAGCTCCTAAACCAGTAGAAACATCTGGGACACTTCGCTTGGTGGCTACTCAACGACCAGGATTTGTGGTGGATTTCGAGGGCAGGGAACTTGAGTCGGGCTTGGTTTTTGATTCTCGTTTTCGTACCCAAGTGGATCTAGATTTGTCGGGTTGGACATTGCAAGTTGGTGGGGACCTCATCGATGGTCAGTTTGCTGGTTCTCCTTGGAATCTAGATGGAACCACCCACAACTATCATCCTGAAGTGATTGGGGTCTTTAATGCTAGCAATTTCAATCTGCGGGCAGCCCAAATCAAACGAAAATTCGGCGGATTGGCAGTCCAATCGGGAATTACCACTTCACATTGGGGACTGGGACTGATTGCCAATGATGGAAACCACGAACAATTGTTCTCGCGTACAGATTACGGTGATCGTGTGTTTCGGACCGCGGCGATTACCAAACCGATGGACAAATTGGTGGTGATGGTTGGTGGTGACTGGGTTTTGGAAGATGATATCGGTGGTTATACCGATGGTCATATGGCCTATCAAGGCTTGGCATCGGCACAGTATTTTGCCAACAAAGACAACGCAGTTGGTTTCTTGAGTGTTTATCGAAAGCAGACCAAGATGGACACCGAGAAGTCACTGGAAGGGATGATTTTGGATGTCTATGCCAAAGGACTACAATCTGTTGGTAACCTTGAACTGTATGGTGCGGTGGAAGGGGTTTATCTGCATGGTGAGCACGGTCAAATCTCCAACCGTATGAACCCTGATGGGTTGGCGGTACGGTCTTATGGTACGGTCGCCCAGTTGGAAGTGCGCCATCAAAAGGCCACCATGGGTTTACATGCGGGGTTTGCTTCGGGAGATGCCAATCCTTCGGATGATGTCTATTCCACCTTCTCGATCGATCGTGATTATAATGCCGGTTCAATGATCTTTGATTTACACCAAGCGGCTACCGAAGTGGCTACCTACAATTTGATTACCGATCCAGAACATGCAGGCAATCCACCGGATGGTGTGGAGTTTGCGGTGACCGAAGGGGCGATTCGTCAAGCGATGTACTTGCAACCAACCTTCACCTACAAGGGCTTTACCGATTGGATGGATGTCGCTGTGGGGTCCGTGTTGGCTTGGCAAACGGTTCCAGTTTCTTCCCCCTTTATCTCCTATCGAAATGGTGGAGTGGCAGTCAATCACTTGGGTGAAGTGACAACGGGATATCAATTGGGTGTCGAAGTGAACTGGGCATTGATGATCAACCACCAGTATGATTCGGGACTCAAAAATGGACTCTCTATCGAAGGGGCTCACTTGTTGCCATCAGCCAATATGGGTGTTGAGGATACCTTGTCGATGGTTCGAGTACAACAAACGATTGGATTTTAGTGAAAATGTGTTCGATGGTCTGTCTACAGTGTAGTTGCTGACAGATTTTGTATATTGAGGAAGATTAGATGTCAACGATTCAGAACCCTGACATAGGTAAGGTAACCAAACATACTGCCGTTGAGTTGGAAGCCTTGATTGCTGATATCCAATCTGCCTACCACATCTACAAAATTTCCAAAGGCAATGGCAAATTTCGAGTCATCAAAGCGCCTAATGATCAACTCAAAGAGATTCAAAACCGTTTGTTACACGATTTGTTCTATACGGTGATGCCTCACGATGTTGCCCATGGTTTTGTCCCCAGTCGTTCCATCCTCACCAATGCCGAACCCCATGTCGGGCAGCGCATGGTGGCCAACTTTGACATCACCGATTTTTTTCCGTCAACCAAGGAGAAGATGGTCAAAGCGGTACTCAAACGACACTATAGTTTATCGGATGCTGATGCGACGCTGGTAGCTGGATTGTGTTGTTTGCATGGTGAACTCCCACAAGGTGCACCGACCAGTCCTCATTTGGCAAACTTGGTGATGTGGGATGCCGATGTTCGGTTGCTTGAATTGTCAAACGAGCACAACCTCAATTACACCAGGTACGCCGATGACATGACCTTTTCAGGAGAGTGGACTCCTGAGGGCTTACCTAAGTTGGTTGGGCAGATCATCAAAGACTATGGTTATCGACTGGCACCCCATAAAATTAAGTTCTACGGCCAGCACAGACGCCAGATGGTCACTGGACTGGTGGTGAATGAAAAAATCAACATTCCTCGTGAAACCCGCAAACGTCTACGGGCGATTTTGCACGATATGGAGACCAATGGCGTCGATCAGGCTTTAGAGCGCTGTTTGTGGAATGAAGACCAGATTCAAGGATTTTTCTCTCTGCAAATGATGTGGGACAAAGACAACGCCCGTTCGCAAATGGACTTTTTACGGTCGTTGTTGGACACTTGATGTAGGGTCGTTACAAGTTAGAGACACAATCTACTTTGGAGACCTCATGGATACAGAACAAGTCATCGCCAAACTCAATCAAGCGCTGGAAAACGAATATGCGGGCGTGGTCCGTTACAGTCACTACTCCCTGATGATCTTTGGATTCAATCGCATACCCATCGTTGGTTGGTTCCGTGCCCAGTCCGCAGAATCTCTCACCCATGCCGAACAAATTGGCGAGCAGATTACTGCTTTGGGAGGGCACCCTTCTTTGAAAATGGGAAGCCTGTTGGAAACTCATAAACACGCCGTCGGTGAAATCTTACAAGAATCGTTGGCGCACGAACGGGCACAGGTTGCCATTTTGAAAGATATCTTGACATTGGTGGAAGGAGAGGACATTCAGTTGGAAGAGTTTGTTCGTACCATGATTGCCGATGAGCAAATGCACATTTATGAAATTGAGAAGATGTTGCGACGCCCAGAGTAACTAGGAATAATATTGTCGTCAGATTCGAAGCACACCAAGTTTCGCCTTCGCTCGGATACAG